>JBIKIK010000030.1:0-11265 GCA_044361655.1 Luteolibacter sp.
GCGTTTCACCGCATCGAAAAGTTGCCGGCCATGCGCGGCATGATTGTCGATAGCCGCGAGGAACCGATCGCCAAGAGCATTCCTGTTTCGACGCTTTTCCTTGATCGCAAGCATCTCGATGACCCGAAGCAGGCGAGCTACGGAGTCGCCTGCAAGGAGCTGAGCGCGACTGATGGCTGGGATCGATTGGACTCGGCCGCGCGGCGTCGGCAAATCGTAAGCCTGCGCGGGGAAATCCTCGAGCGCGACACCGGCGAGGAAATCGTGCGCAAGCATCTGGAATATGCGGTCAGTCAGTTGGCGAGGCCACTTGGCATGAAGCGCGCGGAGTTGATGGCCAAGATCCGGAAAGGCAATGGCAAAAGCCAGTGGTTTCCGCTCGCCAAGGATTTGCCCGAAGACATCGCTGATGGACTCCGCGAAACCATCGACCGCAACTGCCTGCAGGGATTCGAATTTCAAAATTCCATCAAGCGCTGGTACACCTCGCCGAACCTTGCGACGCACCTAATCGGATTCACGGGTGAGGCTGAGAAGCTGAACGAAGAAGGCAAGATCGAGGCTAAAGTCGTCGGGCGCTTCGGCATTGAGCAGGCGATGCAGGAATATCTCGCCGGTCGCGACGGATGGCGTCAACACCACCGCGACGCACGCGGCTTTGTGGTGCCCGGCAATTCCGCCAGCCTCTTGCCGCCGCGCGCGGGGCTCAATGTGCAGCTCACCATCGACATGGGATTGCAGGCGATCGTCGAAGAGGAAATGGAAGCCTGCCTCGCGGAATTCCAATCCGAACGCGGAGCCGTCATTCTGATGAATCCGAAAAATGGCGAGATCCTCGCGCTGGCAAGCAGGCCGCACTTTGATCTGAATCACCGCAAGGACATCGCGCAAAACGGATTCAACTTTGCCACGCAGGCGATCTATGAGCCGGGCTCGACATTCAAGATCATCGCGACTGGCGCAGCAATCAACGAAGGTCTCGCCAAGCCGACAACGCAGGTTTTTTGTCACAATGGCATGTATGTCGAAGGCAGCAACAAAGTGCCCGATCATCACCCATACGGCAGCCTCACGCTCGAGGGTGTGTTGGCGAAATCAAGCAACATCGGTGCTTACAAATTTGCGAAAATGATCGGCTCCAAGCGCTTTTATGATTATGTCCAACGCTGGGGTTTTGGTCGCAAAACCGGAATCTGTCTCAATGGCGAAAGTTCGGGCATCGCCCGCAATACCAACAACATTGTCGACTTCTCGCGCGCGAGTTACGGCTACGCGCTCAATGTCACGCCCTTGCAAATGGCCAGCGCGTACGCGGTGATCGGCGGCGACGGCCGCTTGCTCAAACCGAAGATCGTCAAATCACTCGTCGCCAATGACGGCACGGTGGTGGAAACATTTCCCGAAGAAGAAATTTGCCGCGTGCTCAAGCCCGAGGCGGCAAGGCAGATGCGCGAGGCGATGATCAAAACCATCGAGCCCGGAGGCACCGCGACGCTGGCCGCCGTGCCGGGCTATAAAGTTTCTGGCAAGACCGGCACCGCCAAGCGCCACAACCCGAATGGCTCGGGCTACCTCAACAACAGCTACACCGTTTCCTTCGCCGGCATGATGCCCGCACACGATCCGGCCTTTGTCGGCGTGGTGGTGATCGACGATCCGAAGACGAACAAAGTGTCGCGTTACGGCGGCACCATCGCCGCACCCGCGTTTGGCCGCATCGCCGCACGCGCCGCCACCTATTTGAACCTGCCACCCACCGAACCTGTGAATCCCTCGCTGACGAAGGTCGCCAAACCATGATTCTAAAGCAACTTGTCGCCAGCCTCGCACGCGTCACCGCCTCCGGGCCGATGGACGCGGAGATCCACTCGCTCACCGCATCATCCAAAGAAGTTGGCCCCGGCGTGATGTTTGCCGCGATCCGCGGCAGCGCGAATGATGGTCATCGTTTCATCGATGATGCCTTGTCAGCCGGCGCTTCGGCGATCCTTGCCGAGACCGCGCCGCCGAGTGACTTTGGCAATACGGTGGCATGGTTGCATGTGCCCGACAGCCGTGCGGCGCTTGCCGAAATGGCATCGGAGTTGGCGGGCCATCCATGGCGCGACCTCGCAATGGCCGGAGTGACCGGCACGAATGGAAAAACGACCACCGCATTTCTCATTCATCATGTGATGAAAACCGAATGGCACCGCGCGGGCTTGCTCGGCACCGTGTTGGTCGACGATGGCGAAACAGTTTCATCTGCCACGCACACCACGCCAGATCCGGTGGCGCTTTTGCAATTGATCGCCCGCATGCGCGACCACGGCTGCCGTGGTGTGGCGATGGAAGTTTCCTCGCACGGCATTCATCAAAAGCGCGTGGCATCGATCGGATTTGATGCCTGCGTTTTCACCAACCTCAGCCAGGATCATCTCGATTATCACGGCACGATGGATGCGTACTTCCGCGCCAAGGCCGATTGGTTTCATGCGCTTGCGGCTGATCCGCGCAGCAAAAAGCCGGTGGCGGTGATCAACACCGATGATTCGTTCGGTGCCGAGCTGGCGGATGAGCTTGATGGCAAAATGCCGCTCATTCGATTCGGCTTCGGCGTGCATTGCGACTTCCGCGCCAACAACTTCATGCAATCGGCGCGCGGCATGGAGTTCGAGCTGGCGACCAAGGGGAAATCCTATCTCGTGCGTGCGCCATTGATTGGCCGCTTCAATGCTTACAATTTGCTCGCGGCCTTGGCGGCGTCCCACGCTTGCGGGATCCGCCCGCGCGAAGCGGTGGCCGCGTTGGCGAATGCACCGCAAGTGCCGGGTCGCATGGAAAATGTCGGCAATGCCGGGGGTGCGACGGTGTTTGTCGATTACGCCCACACGCCCGATGCCTTGGAAAACGCCTGCCGCACGCTCAAGGAGCTCAACCCACGCCGCCTCATCACGGTCTTCGGTTGCGGCGGTGATCGCGATCGCGGCAAGCGTCCGCTCATGGCTGCCGCGGCCGCTCGTCACAGCGATGCCTGCGTGTTGACCTCGGACAACCCACGTTCGGAAGACCCACTTGCGATTCTGCGCGAAATGGAGGCAGGCATCGGTGGAAAAAATCATCTCAGCATCGCCGATCGCGCCGAGGCGATTTCCTTCGCCGTGCAAAACTCGCTTTCCGGCGACATCATTCTCGTTGCCGGCAAGGGCCACGAGACCAGTCAGCAATTTTCCGATCACGCCGTCGAATTCGATGACCGCAAGCACGCTGCCAAGGCCTTGCGCGACAGAGCCCAAGCCATTTCCGCCAACCGATGAAGCCACTCAGCGCCCAACAGATCGCGGAAGTCCTCGGCGCCGATGTCGCCGCCGGAGATCCGGCCGCGGTCGTGTGCGCCGGCGTTTCGACCGACACTCGCAGGCTGCCTGCAAGATGTGCGTTCTTCGCACTGCGCGGTGAGAACTTCGATGGCGATGCCTTTGCGGCCGATGCCTTGGCTGCTGGCGCGGCGCTCGTCGTCGTGCAGCGATGGAGCGGTGATTGCCCGGCAGGCGCGGCGGTGATCGTGGTGCCCGACACACTCGCCGCATTGCAACGCCTTGCTTACTGGTGGCGCAGGCAGCTCGACATTCCGGTGGTCTGCATCACCGGCTCGAATGGCAAGACCAGCACCAAGGATCTCACCACCGCGGTGCTATCGCGGCGTTTCCGTGTCTCATCCACCAAGGGCAACCTCAACAACCACATCGGACTTCCGCTCACGGTGCTGGCGACGACATTGGAAGATCAGGCCGCCGTTTGGGAAATCGGCATGAACCATGCGGGCGAGCTCGAGCCTTTGTGTAAAATTGCGCAGCCGAAATATGGCATCATCACCAACATCGGCACCGCGCACATCGAGCATCTCGGATCGCGCGATGCGATCGCCGAGGAAAAAGGAACGCTGGCGCGCGCATTGCCCGAGGATGGGATTCTGTTCATTTCGGCCAGCTGCGATTATCATGATTTCCTTCGCGAAAGAACCAAAGCCGCGTTGGTATCGGTCGGCGATGGTCGCGGCATCGTGCGCGCCGAAAACCTGCGCCTCGAGCCGAATCGCAGCCACTTCACTCTCGTGATCGAAGGCGACGGCCATGCCGAAGTTTGCCTGCCGGTACCCGGTCGCCACATGGTGATCAACGCCCTGCTCGCGGCTGCAGTCGGATGGAAGCTTGGCATGCCGCCATGCGAAATTGCGGTTGGCTTGAGCGAGGTGAAAATTTCCAGTGGCCGACTCGCGCGACGCGTGGTCGATGGCGTGACGGTCATCGACGACACCTACAATGCGAATCCCGAGTCAATGACCGCAGCGATTGAAACGCTGGCCGAGGCGCCGGTGCCCGATGGTGCGCGACGCTTTGTGGTGCTTGGCCGCATGGGTGAGCTCGGCATTCATGGCCCGGCCGCGCACTACCAGATTGGCAAACTCGCCGCAAGCCGCGACCTTGTCGTCATCGCCGCCGGCGAGGGCGCCGAGGGCATCGCCGAAGGCGCGGGCGGCGCAAAACATTTTCCCGTACTTACTGATGCTGCGAAATGGCTCGCGGCGGAGGTCAAGCCCGGCGACGCAGTGCTCTTCAAGGGCAGCCGCTCCGCCACCATTGAGCGCGTGATGAACGCCGCATTCCCACCAAACTGATGTTACCCGCGATTTACGATTTTTGGTTCCAGGCCTTCGAGGCCGAAAAGGCAGCCGGCCAGCAAGGCTGGGCTCATGCGTTTTCATTTCTCAATCTCTTTCAATACATTACCTTCCGGGCGGCAGGCGCCGGCATTCTGGCCTTCCTGCTCTCGCTGATCTTCGGGCCGCGCGTGATCCGCCGCCTCATTTCGATGAAGTTGGGTCAGCCGCTGCGCACGGCGGAAGAAGTCCACAAGCTCGCCGAGCTTCATGGCGGCAAGCTCGGCACGCCAACGATGGGCGGCGTGCTGATCCTTGGATCGGTGATCATTGCGACAGTGATCTGCGCGCGACCGCTCAACCCTTTTGTCGCGGTGTGCGCGTGTACGATGGCGGCCTGCGGATTGCTTGGCTTTTGCGATGATTACAAAAAGGTGCGCGAAAAAAAATCTGATGGCCTGAGCAGTCGCACAAAATTGTTCTGGCAACTGGTGATCGCGTTGGTGGCGGCCTTGTTCATTTATTACAAGCCGGAGATCTCGGGCCATGGGGTTGATGCCTCGCGCATCGCAAACAACGAGGCCGGCTTCATGCTTGGCAGCGGCAAGCCGATCGGCATCGATGCGATTTGTTTTCCTCTTTTCAAAACGCCGCTGCTGGAGCTTGGCTTTTTCATCATACCGTTCTTCGCGTGGATCATCATCGGATGCTCGAACGCAGTGAACCTCACCGACGGGCTCGACGGCCTTGCCACCGGTTGCACGATCAGCACTGCGCTGGCTTACGCGTTGCTCGCATACCTTGCCGGGCACTATTTCATGGCGGTCGAATACCTTGTGATCCCGCACAACCTTTACATCGGCGAGCTTGCCGTGTTCCTGATGGCGCTGGCCGGTGCGGGTTTCGGTTTCCTTTGGTTCAACTGTCACCCGGCGAAAGTTTTCATGGGCGACACCGGATCACTCGCGATCGGTGGCGCGCTCGGCACCGCGGCGATTTGCACGAAGCAGGAGCTCCTGCTGGTCATCATCGGCGGCGTGTTCGTGATGGAGGCAATGTCGGTGATCCTGCAGGTCGGCAGTTTCAAACTTCGCAAGAAGCGCATCTTCAAGATGTCGCCGATCCACCATCACTTCGAACTGCTTGGCTGGCATGAGAGCCAGGTGATCATCCGCTTCTGGATTCTATCGATCATGCTCGCACTGTTCGGTCTCGCCATTTTAAAAATCGTTTGATGTCCATGACGCTTGCCGGAAAACATGTTGCCATTTTGGGTGCGGGTCGCAGTGGCCGGGCCGCGGCCTTGCTTGCATTGCGCGAAGGCGCGGAGGTGTCGGTCTGGGATGCTGCCGGCGAGGAAGCCTTTGCAGGCATGCCCGAAGGCGTGGCGCTCTACCCTCATGCCAATGAGGAAACTGGGCGCGGCGTGCATTGCGATTTGCTGGTCGTAAGCCCCGGCATCGACACCTACGGATCCTATGTCGCCGCGTTTGCAACGCACGCGGGCGAGGTCATCGGTGAAGTGGAACTCGCGTCGCGATATTACGACGGAAAAATTGTCGGCATCACCGGCACCAACGGCAAGACCACGACCACCGGCATTGTCGGGCGCATTCTTGAGCACGCGGGTCTTGGCGGCACGCCTTGCGGAAATTTCGGCACGCCTTTCGCCGAGGTGGTTTTGCAATCGCATCCGCCCGTCGCTGTCGCGCTCGAGCTGAGTTCATTCCAACTCGAAACCATCCGCACGCTGCGCCCTGATGTTGCGGTGTGGCTCAACTTCGCGCCAGACCACATGGATCGCTACCCGACCGTGCAAGCCTATCGCGAGGCGAAGCTGCGCATCTTTCAAAATCTCAAGTCCGACGATGTCGCGGTGATTCCTTTCGGCGGCGAACTTCCCGCACCGACGAGCGAGCCCATCACTTTTTCCACAAGCGATTCGGCGGCCGATTGGTTTTCCGACGGAGTTCTGATTTTCCATCGCGGCGAAGTTTGCGCCGACCTCAATCGCGACAGTTTCCTGCGCGGTCTTCACAATGCGGAAAACGCAATGGCCGCGATGGCCGCCTGCCATGCGCTGGGCGTGCCGATCGATGCGATGCGCGAGGCACTGCACGGTTACAACCCGCCACCGCACCGCTGCGAATTCATCCGCACGCTCGACGGCGTCGAATACCTCAACGACTCGAAGGCCACCAACCTCCACGCGCTCGAAAGCGCGTTGCGCTCACAGGTCCGCCCAGTGGTCCTGATCGCCGGCGGCAAGGACAAGGGCCTCGACTACTCGTCGGTGCTGCCGCTGCTCGGAAAAAAGGCGCTCGCCTGCGTGACCTTCGGCCAAATCGCCCGTCCGCTGGCCGAGCTTTTCACACAAGCGGTTCAAAGCGAGGCAGTTTCGACGCTCGCCGATGCGGTGAATGTCGCACGCAGTCTCGCGCCTCAAGGTTCCACGATTCTGCTCTCGCCAGGCACCTCGTCTTTTGATCAATTTTCCGGCTATGAACAACGCGGTGACGCGTTCAGAGATCTCGTACATCAACTCAACTGATACCCATATGAAATTCCAAACACTACCCGTCAGACGCCGCCAGGTTTCCAAAGGGATTTTCCACCGCCTCAGCGCCGTCACCCGCAACCGCCGCCAACGCGTTTCCGCCAGTGCCGCGATGTCGGGCATGGAAATGGAAGATGGCGGATCAAAAATTTCCCGCGCGCTCACAATCATCTTCCTCATTCACATCGTCGCGATCGCATTGATCTTCATCCACCAGCGTTTCCTCGATGGACGCCCGAAGGAAAGCACCCGCGCTGTCACGCGTGAGGTCGCCACACCTGCGGTCGCCGCAAAGACGGTCAGCACTACCACCGCGCCGCTCGCTGCAAACAGCGGCAAAACTCATGTCACCAAGGACGGCGAAAGCTACGCATCGATCGCCGCAATGCACGGAGTGGCGGAGGCGGACCTGCGCCAGTTGAATCAGGACAAGGCCATGCGCAAAGGGCTGATCCTCAGCATTCCGGTGCAGAAAGTTGAAGTCGCTGAAGTGGTTTCCGAAGCTGTCGCGGAGCCTGTGGCGCCAACGACCGATGCGGTGGTTGCCGCCGATGCCGTCACCGACGAAGGCATGGTCGATGCAGTACCGGTCGATGTGAGCGCCGCGCCAAAGGCGAAGGCAATCGTGGAAAGCGAAAGCGCCAAGGCTTCAGGCAAGACCCACCTGGTCAAGAAGGGCGACACGATCGTGAAGATCGCCAAGCAGTACAAGGTCACGCAGGACGATCTGATGCGTGCCAATTCCATCACCGATCCCACCAAACTCAAAGCTGGTGCGAATCTGGTGATCCCCTGATGTGATTCCCGCAAATTTTTCATGGTTCGACATTGCTCCACCATTCTCTGCGCCGCGGTCGCCTTGCTGGTCGCCCTCGGGCTGATCATGCTGGCAAGCACGAGCGCGTGGGTGAAGGGAGTCGAGGCTCCCTATCATTTCCTGGAGCGCCAAGCGATCATGGTGATGGTTGGTTTGGTAGCCGCCTTGGTGGCATCGAAGTTGCCCTTGGAGTTATATCGCAAGTTTGCGCCCGCGATGTTCATTGTGATCTGCGTGCTGCTGGCGCTGTGTTTTGTGCCTGGCATTGGCATATCAATTTACGGATCCAAGCGCTGGATCGGCGTGCCGCTGATTGGCTCGTTCCAACCATCCGAGCTGGCGCGGATCGTCGTGGTCATTTGCCTCGCGGCGTGGTTTGCGCGCTGGCAGTCGGAGGTGAAAACATTTTGGCGCGGCTTTGTTTTGCCGGCCGCGATTGCGCTCATTCCGATTTTGTTGATCGCCGGTGAAACCGATGTCGGCACCGCCCTTTCGCTTTCGGTATCGGTGGGAGCGATCATGTTTTGTGTGGGCACGAGACTGTGGTTCATCGTGCCGACCGCGCTGACGGCGATGACTGGCGCCTTCCTGTATGTGCGCCACAACGAAAACCGTTGGGGGCGCATCCAGGCATGGCTGGATTTGGAAAACCCCATGCACCAACTCGATCGCGGCATGCAGCAATGGCGCGCCTTGCTTGCCTTGGGCAATGGCGGTCCATGGGGCGTGGGCCTTGGCAACGGAGTGGAAAAATTCGGCACGCTCACCTTTGCTCACATCGACTTCATTTTCCCCGTCGTGGGCGAAGAGCTTGGACTTGCTGCCACGCTGTTTGTCGTGCTTTGTTATGTGGCCATCGCAGTGGCCGGTTGCGGCATCGCCTTGCAAACCACCAGCATGTTCAGTCGCTGCATCGCGCTCGGCCTCACCTGCGTGATCGTGGTGCCCGCGATGGTGAACATCGGGGTGACCACCGCTCTGCTGCCAAACGACGGATTGCCACTGCCATTCGTCAGCTATGGCGGCACCAGCCTTGTGTTCAGTCTCGCGGCCGTCGGCATGCTCGTCGGCATCCACCGCCGCGCGCAAGTCAGCGTGACCAAGGAGTTCCCGCTCAACCGCCAGACCCGCCTCGCGGTGAGGTTGTGAGCGGCAGAGGAGTCAGCGGTTGTTCTTCAACGGTCAGTCGGAAGAGATCAAGAATGCTGCCTTTTCAATTTTTCATTCTCGATCTCCTGCAGCCCTACACGTTCCGCTTATTGCCGAGCAGCGCACCATGACTTTGGTGAAACTCCATGGTTTTTTTTGAAAGCTGCGGAAAAATGGGCAGCTGAGTGGAATCCCAGCAATGCGGCGATTTCCTTGATGTTGTGAGCGCCCCCCAAGAGCAGTTTCTCAGCTCGTGCCAGCCTCACTTTTCCCGCAAATTCCTTCGGCGCCAAACCGAGCAGACGATGAAAATGCCGATGCAGCGTTGGATAGCTCACACCAAGGGATCGCGCGACAAAACCTACCCCCTCTCCCATTGCCACGCGCTCGTGAGCCTGCGAAACAAGCCTCTGAATGCGGGCTTCGGAGGGTGGTGTGTCATGGTCGGCGCCAAACAAAACTTGCGCCAATATGGACATCGCAAGTCCTGCCATCTCACCCGTCGGACACAGCGGTTTGCCAGAAGCCATGCGATGCAATTCATCAAATCTCCCCCATGCTTCATCCGCTCCGGTGTCTGAAAACACTCGACCCTCAAAAAGCCCAGACTCAATCCACGCATCCACTTGCGACCCGCGCAATTCGAACCAATCCTCCGTCCACCCCGTGCGCTCCTCCGGGCGATAGCGATGCCACACACCAGGCAAAATCAGAAACACGGAACCCGCACGAAGCACTTCCTTGCGATCACGCCATTCGATCACGCCACCACCGGCGCGAACCGCAACCAATTGCAAGGCGGGCAGGGTGCGCCCACGCTGCCATGAAAACTGATAATCGCCCGGATGATTCGACAAGGGGTATTTCGAGCCAGTCGCAACCTTCCAGTGCCCCACGGCGGAAACATGAAAGCCCCAAGCGGACTCCTGCTCGCCCGGTGCAAAATAGCGAAAATAGTTTTTGATAGATTTTTGCAATGTTTCGAGAGGAAATTAGAAGTTTTGAACCTGTTCTTCAAGCGAAATGCCCATAGGCTGTCGGGTGATACCACACTGCATGAAATCAGAACCACAACAACTGCGCATAGGCCTTTTTGGCATTGGACTTGAAGCCTATTGGTCTCAATTTGAAGGGTTAAAAGAACGCCTCGAGGGATACATCCAGCAAGTTGCCGGGCGCATTGATCGCAAAAGCGTGGAAGTGGTGAATCTCGGGCTGATTGACTCCACAGAAAAAGCATTTGAGGCAGGTCACGCGTTCCGTCGTGCCGATGTTGATGTAATTTTTTTACATGTTACAACCTATGCTTTGAGCTCCACCGTTTTGCCCGTGGTGCAAAGGGCCAAGGTTCCCGTCATCATTCTGAACCTGCAGCCGTCGGCGGCCATTGATTACCAGAGCTTCAACCGGCTAGGCAACCGCACCAAGATGACCGGTGAGTGGCTCGCCTATTGCGCTGCTTGCCCCGTGCCGGAAATCGCCAACGCGTTCAACCGCGCGCACATCGGATTTCACCAGGTCACCGGCACGCTCGAAGAATCAAGCAAGGCATGGACAGAAATCGACGAATGGATCGAGGCGGCCAAGGTGGCCCATGCGATGTCGCACAACCGCCTTGGCCTGATGGGGCATTACTACAATGGCATGCTCGATATCTATACTGACACCACACGGCAAATCAGTTATTTTGGAGGTCACATCGAGATCATCGAAGTCGAGGAGCTTGCCGCACTCCGTCGCGATGCAAGCCGGGCGGAAATTGATGCGAAGCTTGAGGAGTTCACGCGTGTGTTCGACATTCAAGCCGACTGCCCGCAAGAGGAACTCGAGCGCGCGGCAACGACATCAGTCGCCCTCGACAGGTTGGTGGCGGCCAAAAATTTGGGATCCTTGGCTTATTACCACATGGGCACCGGAAATGCGGAAAACGAGGATGTGATGAGCTCGGTGATTCTCGGCACTTCATTGCTTACAGGACGCGGCATCCCCGTCGCTGGTGAATATGAGGTGAAAAACGCGCAGGCGATGAAGATCATGGATACTTTCGGAGCGGGCGGATCTTTTACCGAATACTATGCAATCGATTTCAACGAAGACATCGTC
>JBIKIK010000031.1:0-11158 GCA_044361655.1 Luteolibacter sp.
TGGTCCAGAAGGATTACGAATGGCATGGCAAACTGGTCACCATCAGCGAGGTTGATGTCACACAAGACCTCAAAGAAGCCAAGGTCTGGACCAGCGTGCTCGGCGGCGACGCCCAACCGGTCATCGATAAACTCAACCGCGACCACGGCTCGATCCAATCGAAAGTCATGAAACGCGTGGTGCTCAAATCCACTCCCGTTCTACGCTTCCACCACGACTCCTCCGCCAGCCGCGGAGTCGACATGGTGAACCTCCTCGACGAAGTCGAAAAACTCCCCAAGGCCTCGGAGGCCGACCCGGAGTGACAGCCTCCAAATAAAACCGCTGTACCAAGCGGGATTGAATCGGTGTATGTTCAGTAGCTCCCTGGCTACCCCGAATCATGAACCCGTCACGCCACACCCTCGCCACTCACGACTCGCTCATTGCCCACACGCTTGGCGATAAGAACTCGCTCCACTTCCGGTTTTTCAAGGGCGGCCACCTTCATTCGATTCGCCATGGCAATGACCTGATGGTCAACCTCCGCTACGGCTGCCCGCTTGCGGGGTCGATGCATCATGTGGCGCTGGAACTTACCGAACCCAAGGTCACGCGCATCATCACGCTGATCGGACCGGGATCCGAAGCCAGCTTCTCAATCACCGATGACACTGCCATCTGGACCCATGCCGATGAGCAAATGGAGATCACGGTCATCATTTCTTTGATATCCGATGGCAGTGGCTGGGACACGAAAATCACCGTCAACAATCGCTCAAAGAACCCCATCGCATGGCGCGTGCTTCACGGCCTTGATATCGGCCTCACTTCACCTGCCGCAGCACGAAACAACGAGTCGTACACCAGCCAGTACATCGATCACCATCCGCTCGATCATCCGAAATTCGGCAAAGTGATTGCCAGTCGCCAAAACCTGAAGGTGAACGGCAAGAACCCCTACCTCATCCAAGCCTGCGAGCAGAGCTGTGACGAATTTGCAACAGACGCCAGCCAAGTGTTTGGCTCAATGACCGACCGACCCCACCCACCCCGCTGCCTCGGGAACAATGCGGTCCGCCTTTTCGGCCTCAAGCAAGCCGAGTCCTCTTACGGCGCGCTACTCAGCCGCACGATCCATACGAATCAGAACGAAAGCGGCACCTGCCGATTCACCGCGGCATTCTTCATCGATCACCCGGAACCAACAAGTTCCGCCGACCTCTCGCTGATCGAATTCCCCAAAAATCCGCAGCGCGATGCAACGCCCACCAGCGCCGGCGAATCATGCCGAACCCTGTTTCATCAGCCCGCCGTCCTCCATGGAGAAAATTTCAACGAGTCTGATCTTCGAAAATTTTTCCCCAATGATTGGGACCTCGTCGAACGCGATGCAGCAGGACGCATCCATTCGTTTTTCCTCAAGCACCGCACCAGTCATGTCGTCACACGAGCGAAGGAAGCATTTGGACCACGCCCGCACGCCCACATCCTTCGCTCCAGCGCTGGCGATTTTCCGAATGCCTCGCAATTGAGCACCACCGTGCTGATGGCCGGATGTTTCAATTCACTGCTCAGCAGCGGCCATTCGTCCTTTCATCGACTGCTGTCATTTCCACGCGAAACCCATGGACTCACTCCATCGACCGGCCAACGGGTATGGATCCGCATCAACGACACATGGCAACTACTCGGAGTGCCATCGTGCTTCGCCATGTCACTCAATGATGCCCGCTGGATCTATCAACTCGCATCACGCACCATCGAAATCACGGTTTCCGTCGACCCCACCCGCTCATTCTGCAACACAAGCATCACCATCCTGTCCGGTGATCCCATCGAGCTTCTCATCACCCATGGCCTGATCGCCGGAATCAACGAGTACGACGAAACCGCCGAATTGGAAATCGACTCGCAATCCGCCAGTGCGATCATTCGCGCCAACGGCGAAGGGCTTTTTCGCAAGGAAGATCCTGAAGCACATTTCACCTTGCGCGCCAAAGATCCGGCATCCGTCGCATCATTCGGCGGTGCGGAATACTTCGGTGGTGAAAACGGTCATGCGATGCTTGTGATGCGAACCCGCGCCGTGAACTCTTTCGAAATCGAAATCGAAGGCCACAGCCAACTCGCAAGCGAATCGACGGAAAAATCAAGTTGGCTCGACGATTCACAGAAGCTTGGTCTGGTTCACGAACATCACGCCATCACGCGGATGAACCACATCCTGCCATGGTTCATCCACAACGGCATGATCCACCTCACAGTTCCGCACGGCATCGAGCAATACAATGGCGGCGCATGGGGCACGCGCGATGTCACCCAAGGGTCCGTGGAAATGCTGCTGGCACTTGGGCGTCATGAAAGCTGCCGCGAAATCATTTTGCTCACTTACCGTCACCAATTCATCGACGAAAACAACTGGCCGCAGTGGTTCATGACCGATCCCTTCGGCTGGATCCAACAAGCCCACTGCCACGGCGACATCCCGCTCTGGCCGCTCAAGGCACTCTGCGATTACATCGAAGCAAGCGGCGACTTTGCGATCCTCAACGAACAAGTCGCATGGACCCAACCCGGCAGCGCACAAACGACCAAGGAAACCTCGCCGCTCATCGAACATGTCGCCGCCAACATCGCATGGCTGCGCGGACACTGCGTGCCGGGCACCGCACTCCTCCGCTACGGCGATGGCGACTGGAACGACTCACTGCAACCGGCAAAACCCGAATTCCGCGAACGCCTCGTGAGCTCTTGGACAGTCGCCTTGTGCTACCAAGTCCTGCGCCGACTCGAAGAACTCTCACGCCAAGCCGACCGCAAGTTTCCTGGCCTCGATGGCTTTGCGGATGCCGTCAAAGCCGACTGCCACCGTCACCTGATGATCGATGGCACCATCTGCGGATTTTTCCTGTTCGATGAAAATTCGTCTTCATCGGGTCAGCCTCTGCTCCACCCGAATGACAAGCTCACCGGCATTCATCACAGCCTCATTCCGATGACGCGCTCGATGCTCGGAGGGCTTTTCTCGAATGAGGAGGCAGAACATCATCTCTCGTTGATCGAAGAACATCTGCTGGCCGCCGACGGCGCGCGCCTCATGGATCATCCACCCGCCTATCGCGGCGGCATCTGCGAAATTTTCCAACGCGCGGAACTCAGCTCCTGCTTCTCGCGCGAGATCGGCATCTTTTACACCCACGCCCATTTGCGTTTCATCGAGACAATGGCCCACCTCGGCAAGGCCGATGCCATGCTCACAGCCTTCGGCATGGTAAACCCCGCCGATCTGAAATCATCCGTCAGTAACGCCTTACCGCGCCAAGCGAATGCCTATTTTTCCAGCTCCGACGCGGATGTCGCATCGCGCTACGAAGCAGCCGAGCGCTACGATGAAATCGTCTCAGGAAAAATCGGCGTGCACGGAGGCTGGCGGATCTATTCAAGTGGCCCTGGGATTTTTCTCAGCCTTGTGCTCTCGCGCATGCTCGGCATCCGCCGGCACTACATACACATCATCATCGATCCGGTGCTGCCCCGCGAACTCAACGGACTCGAGGCGACCATCCCATGGGAAAACCACTGGCTCAATGTCCGCTTCGAGGTCCGCAACGCGACACACACACCGAGCAAGGTCAGCCTCAATGGCAGCGAACTCAAACCCGCCAAACTCACCGACAACCCGTACCGCCAAGGTGGCTGGATGATCGATGCCGCCACATTCAGCAAGCACCTTGAGGCCGATCACAACCTGCTCGAAATCGCGTTATAAAACGGCACATCGCGCAAATCCATTTGCCCGCACCGCCAAGCAGGCTTAAAAAATCCGCAAGCCATGCCAAAGAAACCGTTTTTCTATCAGGACCCCTTTCCACTCGCGGCCGACTCGACGGAATACGAATGCATTTCCACCGAGCATGTCTCGATGTCGGAATTCGAAGGTCAGCCGATTCTCAAAATCGCGCCCGAAGCACTCACGCTGCTTTCCGCCGAGGCCATCAAAGCGATCAACTTCACACTGCGCCCCGACCATCTCGCACAAGTCGCTGCAATCCTCGATGACCCTGAAGCCTCGGAAAACGATCGCATGGTCGCGCTCATGCTTCTGAAAAATGCTGAGATCGCCTCGCACGGCATCCTTCCATTTTGCCAAGACACCGGCACTGCGACGATCGTCGGCAAGAAAGGCCAACAAGTCTGGACCGGCTGCGATGATGCGGAGTTTCTCTCCAAAGGCATCCACGAAACTTACACGAAGGAAAACCTCCGCTACTCGCAAACCGCGCCGCTCACGATGTATGAGGAGGTCAACACGATGACCAACCTTCCCGCACAGATCGATCTCTACGCCACCAAAGGCGATGCTTATCATTTTCTCTTCGTGAGCAAAGGCGGCGGATCCGCCAACAAAACATTCCTCTACCAGGAAACCAAAGCACTTCTCAATCCGAAGCGCCTCAAAGAATTCTGCGTCGAAAAAATGCGCTCGCTCGGCACCGCCGCCTGCCCGCCTTACCACCTCACCTTCGTCATCGGCGGCACCTCGGCGGAAAACTGCCTCAAAACCGTCAAGCTCGCATCAACCCGCTACCTCGACAAACTGCCCACCGCCGGCAACGAACACGGCCAGGCATTTCGCGACCTCGAACTCGAAAAGGAACTCCTCGCACTCTCACGCGAAATCGGCATCGGCGCGCAGTTCGGCGGCAAGTACTTCGCGCTCGATGTCCGTGTCATCCGCCTCCCCCGCCACGGAGCTTCATGCCCGGTCGGCATCGGCGTCTCCTGCTCGGCCGACCGCCAAGCAAAAGCCAAAATCACCAAGGACGGAATCTTCATCGAGAAGCTCGAAAAAAATCCCGGTCGTTTCATCCCGGAAAAATTCCGCGATTGGAAATTCAAAGGCGTGCCGATCAACCTCGACCTCGGTATGGAGGAAACCCTCAAGACGCTGAAAAAATATCCGGTCACCACCGCTGTCGCTCTCACCGGCACAATCATCGTCGCCCGCGACAGCGCCCACGCAAAACTTAAGGAGATCCTCGATCAAACCGGCGACCTGCCCGACTACTTCAAACAATACCCAGTCTACTACGCCGGACCCGCCAAGACCCCGCCGGGCATGCCCTCAGGATCCTTCGGCCCCACCACCGCCGGACGCATGGACGGCTATGTCGATCTCTTCCAATCGCACGGCGGATCGATGGTGATGCTGGCCAAAGGCAATCGCTCGCAAGCGGTGACCGATGCCTGCAAAAAACATGGCGGATTCTACCTCGGCTCGGCTGGCGGCCCCGCGGCATTGCTTGCGCAGGATCACATCCGCTCGCAAGAAGTCGTCGCCTTCCCCGAACTCGGCATGGAAGCAGTATGGAAAATCACCGTCGAAAACTTCCCCGCCTTCATCCTCGTCGATGACAAAGGCAACGATTTCTTCACCAAACTCAACACCTGCCCTGTCTGTAACTGAGCAATCAATGGTGGTGATGAATCACGCCGAATGATCACTCACGATCCGCACACCGTCCGCGCCGATCGTAAAGTAATACCACTGCGTCTCGGGCGGCATGAGTGACGGAAATTTATCGGCCCACTCGGCCACCACCACGCCACCACCTTCAAGATACTCATCCCAACCCAAGGCGATGAGTTCCTCCGCCGATCCAAGGCGATAGAAATCAAAGTGGCTCACCGGCAGGCGTCCGCCGCGGTATTCATGCACCAACCCGAAAGTTGGGCTCGTGACCTCCGCCGCGCAGCCCATCTCCGCAACAAAGCCCTTCACCCAATGGGTTTTGCCCGCACCGAGATCACCCACCAAGCCGATCACCGATCCGGCCTTGGCCAGACGCGCGACAGCCGCACCCAGCTCGATCATTTCCTCAACGCTCTTGATGCGTGCCGTCATCGTCAGATCTATGGAACATTCAATACCGCCTGGCGGTCGATGCAAAAAAAGGCCAGTCCGCACTCACGGACTGGCCCAAAAAACACAAACCAATGAAACAATGAAAAAAACTTATGGCAGAAGATTGATCGCGCGCGATTGCTTGATCGCGTTGGTGATCTTGCGATGAAGCTTGGCCGAAACACCGGTCACACGGCGCGGCAGGATCTTGCCGGTTTCCGAAGTGAACTTGGTGAGCAGCTCAGGGTTGGTGTGGACCACTTGATCGGCAGGGATATCATGACGCCTGCGAGGCATCTGACGGTTCGCCTTGCGGAAGTTGATACGGCGTTGAACGGTTTTAGGCTCGGACATGGGAAAAATCAGCGAAGTTCACGGTGAAGGGTGCGGCGCTTGAGGAAGTGATTGAATTTCACCTTCTCCAATCGGCCGGGTGTACGGAGGCTCTTCTTGTTACGCGTGGTGACGTAACGGGAAGTCGGTTTGCCCTCGGCTTTGGCCTCGGTGCATTCAAGGATGATAATCTCGCGTGGCATGGATGGAAATTTGGGGGACGCGGAGAATGCCTTAATCCTCCTCTTCGTCAAGCGAAACCGACTCAGAATCTTCATCATCGGCATATTTTCCGCCGCTGAAGCCCACTTCGTTGGAGGGACGGAACCGCCTTTTGCCATATTCCTTCTCCCACTGGGCCTGGCATTCGACGGTCAGGCGCGCAAATGGAATCGCCTCAAGCCGGGCTTGCGGGATCTTGCGGTTGGAAAGCTCGCAGATGCCGTAAAAACCCTTGCGAATACGCACCAAAGCTTCCTCGATTTCATACAAAGCATCCTGTTCCTTGGCCAAAACGGAGAGCGCGAAATCGCGGTCGTAGGCGTCGCTGCCTGCATCGCCCTGATGCTGACCACTGCCCGAGGCCTCCGAACCTTCCGGCGCGTTGCGGATGGTGTCGCGGGTCATGCCCGACATCGAGTCAACCAGCTCGTCGCGAAGGTCGAGCAAACGCTGACGCTGCTTTTGAATGAAGGCATTGCTGTGAGGAGCCACAGGAGCAACGGCGACCTCGACAAGCTCAGGTTTCTTGATCTCTTTGATTGGCACAAAAGGCTTTTTCTCGGGAGTTTTGGCGGAAACGGGCTTCTTGATCTCGACCTTGGCCTTGGGCGCGGCGGCTTTCTTTTCGACCAGCGTCTTCGCGACCGCTTTGACAGCTGGCTTGGCGGCTTTTGCAGGCGTCGCTTTTTTGGCTACGGCTGGTTTTTTCGCGGGAACCGGCTTCTTGGCTGGCGCAGGCTTCTTGGCGACTGCGGCTTTCTTCACCGCTTTTTTGGCGATCGGCGCAGCTTTTTTCACTGGAAGCGATTTCTTCGGGGCGGCGACCGCTTTCTTGGAAACAGCTTTTTTTACAGGCTTTGCAGCGGGTTTAGCTTTGCCCTTGGGGGCGGCTTTTTTCGGGGTATTTTTCTTTGCAGCCATGGCGCAGTGTTCAACTGGAAGGATCAAAATCTCCCCGTAGTATGATCGGAAAATGGTTTGCGATCTCGGAGAGCGGGGTGGGTTAGCCCTTGTCGCGCGACTCATCAAGGGAAAAATTCGCCCCACCGCGAAATATCCATTCGACCACCTGCCGGCAGCAGGCTTGTAATGCCGACCCGCCACACTAAACTGCCGCCCCATCATGGAGCTCAACGCCATCATCGAAGCCCTGCTCATCGCCTCCCAAGATCCCCTCCCCTCGGACGAAATCGCCCGGCTCATCCGCAGCCGCGTGGCCGAGGCCGAGGATGTGCGCTCACGCGAAACCGAGGAAGGCAGGGAAGCCCCGACACTTGCCGACTGGCTCATCGCTCTAGGCCAGACCGACGCAGCCCAAGTCAGCGCCGCCATCACCGGGCTCAACGAATCCTACGCCTCCAGCCAACGCTCATTTGTGATCCTCGAACGGCCCAAAGGCTGGAAACTCTACACCCGCCCGGAGTTCGGCGAATTCGTCCGTCAACTCTTCCCCGGCCGCAAACCGGAACGCCTCAGCGGCCCCGCCATGGAGACGCTCGCGATCATCGCCTACCGCCAACCGATCACCAAAGCCGCGATCGAAGCAGTCCGCGGTGTGGCATGCGATGGCATGATCCAAAAACTCCTCGACCGCGACCTAATCCGCATCGGCGGCCGCGCGGAACTTCCTGGCCGCCCGCTGCTTTACGAAACGACCGACCTGTTTTTCGAACACTTCGGCATCCGCTCGATCGACGAATTGCCCAATGCCTCGGAGCTTCGCAAAATCAAACTGCCCGAAGCCACCGAAGTCGCGGATCAAGCGGAGCCGGAAACCCAGCTCGCGTTCAGCGCCATCGGCAGCCCCGCCGCCAGCGCCGGCAACGATGAGGAACCCGAAGACACCGAATCCTGAAACCATCAACTGCTGTGAACCTCGACGACATCCGCCGCCAGATCGACACCATCGACAAAGAGCTGCTCGACCTGCTCAACCGTCGCGCGGACCTCGTGCATGAAGTCGGCGTGGTGAAAAAACGCGATGGCCTGCAAATCTACGCACCCGAACGCGAAGAAGCCCTCCTCCGCCGCCTGATCTCAATGAATCAGGGGCGCCTGAGCGAGACATCGATCCGCGCCATCTACCGCGAAATCATGTCGGCGGCCCTCGCCCTCGAGGATGATCTCAAAATCGCCTACCTCGGCCCCAAAGGCACATGGACGCATCAGGCGGCGATCAAAAAATTCGGCCACTCGGTCAGCTACTCGCCGCAACCAAACTTCGCCGATGTTTTCGATCAAGTCACCCGCCGCAGCGCGGACTACGGTGTCGTGCCGATCGAAAATTCCACCGAAGGCGCGGTGTCCCACACGCTCGATCTCTTTGTCGATTCCCCCCTGCACATCTGCTCGCAAATCCTGCTTCGCATCGAAAATTGCCTGATGTCTGCCATCCCGCGCAGCGAAATCCGCACGCTTTATTCCCACCCGCAGGTCTTCGGCCAATGCCGCGCGTGGATCCACAAGAATTTCCCCCACGCCGACCTCGTGGAAGTCTCCTCAACCACCAAGGCCGCACAAATCGCCCAAGAACAAGCCAAGCAGGGAGCCGCCGCACTCGGTGGCCCGCTCGCCGCCGAAATCTATGGCCTCGACCTGCTCGAAAGCTCCATCCAGGACCGTGCCACCAACACGACCCGCTTCCTCGTGATCGGCGAAAAAACCTGCCCGCCCACCGGCCACGATCGCACTTCGGTCCTCTTCGCCATCCACGACCGACCCGGCTCATTGGTCAAGGCCCTCCAAGCCTTCGACAATTTCCACATCAACCTCTCAAAAATCGAATCCCGACCCTCGAAACGCAAGGACTGGGAATATGTCTTTTATGTCGACCTCGCCGGCCACTGCGAGGACCCGCAAGTCTCCGAGGCCCTCGCCGAGCTCCATCAGCATTGTTCGATGATCAAGCTGCTCGGATCCTACCCGGATGTCAGCGAGTGAGCCTCCCCGCTGCCCCGAAATTTACGCGCAAAGAGAACTGGCGTATTGGAATTGAAACTGCTTGATTGCGCCGCACATGAACAAAAAAGTGGAACTGAACATCGACGGGAAAGTCCTCGAACTGCCGACCATCACCGGCTCCGAAGGTGAGGAAGGCATTGATATTTCAGCCCTCCGCAGCAAAACCGGTTTCATCACTCTGGATCCCGGTTACGGCAACACCGGCTCATGCAAAAGCGCCATCACTTTCATCGATGGCGAAAAGGGCATTCTTCGCTACCGCGGATATGATATCGCGGAGCTTGCCGAAAAAAGCACCTTCGTCGAGACCGCCTACCTGCTGATCTATGGCGAACTCCCCACCGCCACCGAGCTTGCCGATTTCTCCACGCTGCTCACCGAAAACCAAATGCTCCACGAGAGCATGCGCTTCCACTTCGAAGGCTTTCCCCACACCGCCCACCCGATGGCGATCCTCTCGGCAATGATCAACGCCGCATCGTCCTATTATCCGGACCTCGCCAGCGGCGATAACCGCGAGATGAATTTCCCGCATCACGCCGCACGCCTCATTTCACAAATCCGCACCATCGCCGCCTTCGCCTACCGTAAGGCCCACGACCTTCCGCCGATCTATCCGCGCACAACTCTCGATTACACCGCGAACTTCCTCCACATGATGTTCTCGCAACCCGGTGAGGACTGCGAACTCAACCCGGAAATCGTCAAGGCTCTCGACCTGATCTTCCTGCTTCACGCCGACCACGAACAAAACTGCTCGACCTCGACCGTCCGCACGGTCGCCTCAAGCCGCGCCAACCTTTTCGCTTCGGCATCCGCCGGCGTCTGCGCGCTTTGGGGTCCACTCCACGGCGGCGCCAACCAAGCGGTGCTCGAAATGCTCGAAGAAATCCACAACGAAGGCGACGACGGCACGAAGTTCCTCACCGAAGTGAAAAACAAGGTCGGCAACCGCCGCCTCATGGGCTTCGGCCACCGCGTCTACAAGAGCTTCGACCCGCGCGCGGTCATCATCAAGCAACAGTGCGACAAGGTGCTCGCCCAACTTCACAAGTCGGATCCACTCCTCGAAATCGCCAAAAAACTCGAGGAAATCGCGCTTCACGACGAATACTTCATCGCCCGCAAGCTTTACCCGAATGTCGATTTCTACAGCGGTATCATCATGCGCGCCATCGGCATTCCGACCGACATGTTCACCGTCATGTTTGCCATCGGCCGCATGCCCGGATGGGTCGCAAACTACAAGGAAGTGATGGAAGACACGGACAGCCGCATCGTGCGTCCGCGCCAAATTTACACCGGCGCCACCCAGCGCTCCTTCGTCCCCCTCGAGAAGCGGGCATGAAAATCCTCAGCCACAGCGATCCGGGATATCAAGCATTCGTGAGGCGGCTCAACCGTCGCGCGATCCCCGAAGCCGGCGTGCGCGATTTGGTCAGCGAAATCATCGCCCAAGTCGCCGCCAAAGGCGATGAGGCACTCGTCACACTCACCAAACGCTTCGACGGCGCAACGCTCAAAACAAAGTCGCTGTTTGTCACTGAGGCCGAAATGCTGGCCGCCGAAAAATCCGTAAGCCGCGCCACCCGCAGCGCCGTTTCACGCAGCCTCAAAAACATTCACGCCTTCGCCAAGCACAGCCTGCGCAAGGATTGGTCGATGAAAAATGCCGAAGGCGCCACCGTGGGCGAACGCTTCACGCCCTTCGATCGCGTCGGCGTCTATGTCCCCGGCGGAAAGGCCCCGCTTGTT
>JBIKIK010000200.1:0-3157 GCA_044361655.1 Luteolibacter sp.
CCCGCGCTCGGAATTGACCATGGAGACGCCCGCATCGGCATCGCTGCGACGGATGATTTTGGCATTCTTGCGCATCCAGTTGAGACGATCGATTGCAAGAAGCTCGATGCCATCGAGCGCATCGCGCAGCTTGTGCAACTTCGCGGGATACGGACGCTTGTGGTTGGCTTGCCGCTGCGCATGGATGGCAGCGAGGGCGACGCTGCGGCAAAAGTGCGCGCCTTTGCTTCGCAACTTCACGAACGCATCGGCACGGTGCCATTGGTTTTTGTCGATGAGACTCTTACCACCTCCAGCGCCGCCGCCAAGCTGCGCGAAGCCGGACGCAACGCACGCAAGCAAAAGGCCGTGATCGATCAGGCGGCCGCTGTCGAAATTCTCAACCTCTGGATGGGCAACGACTGGCAGGAGGCGTGAGATTCGCTCCCTCAGTGGCGGCGGTTTTCAACCGCCATGCCCAAGCCCCCCCTCGCTCTAGCGTAGCCCCACCGGAGTGCCAAGGACCTCGCGCGTGATCACCGCCTTGCGCAGTTCGCTGCGTTTCCCCAGCGTCTCGCGCAATGAGGTTGTCACAGGCGCTGCTGCCTTGCCCTTCGCTTTGGCGCGTTCGCGCGTTGCGGCGGCATTGCCGGTGGTGATGGCTTTGGCTTCGCGGATCTGCCTGAGCTGTTCGCGCAGCGCGCTTTGCCGTTCGAGTTCGCGTAAGGCGGTTGCTTCCTCAAGCAAAGGCGGTGCTGGCGCGTTGTAGGTGTAGGTCGGAACCGGTGGCGGCTGATTCGTCATCGGCTCCGCTTCCGGCTGCCATGATTCTTCGGGTCCAAAAATGTCCCCCATGTCCGGCATTTCGCCGGCCTCGCGCGCTTCGCGTTCGGCCTGCTTTTGCTCGTGGCGGCTTTTCAGCCATGAGGCAAATGCCAGCGCGACGATGAGGACGATTTGGAAATGATCGAAGATCCAGTCCATGAGCTAGGGTTCTAATGAATGGAAGCCGGATCAGTTGCCGTCCTTGGCGATGTTGGCGCGCATCTGCGTGTCGGATTTTACATTTTCCATTTTGTAATAATCCATCACCCCGAGGTGACCGCTGCGGAAGGCTTCGGCCATCGCGAGCGGCACTTGGGCTTCGGCCTCGACGACCTTGGCCTTCATCTCCGCCACGCGGGCGACCATTTCCTGCTCGAGTGCGACCGCCGCCGCACGGCGGATTTCCGCCTGCGCCTGAGCCATGTTCTTGTTGGCCTCGGCCTGCGCTTCCTGAAGTTGCGCGCCGACGTTTTCGCCGACATCGACATCGGCAATGTCGATTGAAAGAATTTCAAACGCCGTGCCCACATCGAGTCCGCGGTGAAGTACGACCTTGGAAATTGAGTCGGGCGACTCGAGCACCGTCTTGTAAGTCTCGGCCGAACCGATGGTCGTGACGATGCCTTCGCCGACACGGGCGATGATGGTTTCCTCTTTGGCGCCGCCGACGAAGCGATCGAGGTTGGTGCGCACCGTGACGCGCGCGCGGACTTTCACCTGGATGCCGTCCTTGGCAACGCCGTCGATGGTCGTGCGGCCGGAGGAGGGATTTGGGCAATCGATCACCTTCGGATCGACCGAGGTACGGACCGCCTCGACCACGCTTTTGCCGGAGCCCTTGGTGGCGAGGTCGATCGCGCAGGCGCGGTTCCAATCGAGCACGATGCCTGCCTTTTGCGCGGCGATGAGTGCTTGGATTGTCGGGATCACATTGCCGCCGGCGAGAAAGTGGGCCTCGATGTCATTGATCGGAATTTCGATGCCTGCCTTTTTCGCAGTGATGCGGGCATCGACGACCATGCCGTAGGGCACTTGGCGCAGGCGCATGGCGACGAGGTCGGTGAAGCCGACATAGGCGCCGGCGAGCCATGCCCGGAGCCAGACGCTGAAGAACGAAATGACGATGCCAAAGATGACAAGCGAGGCGATGACAATGACGATGAGTACGAGTGTGGATAGGTCCATGGTGGTTATTCTGGTGTGGTGACGATGAGACGGAAATTGTCTGCGCCGACGACTTGTAGCGTCGCACCCGGCGAAATTTGTCCAGATTGGCTAAATCCTTCGTAGCGTTTTCCATTCACGCGAATGTAGCCGCTGGGGGAAAGCAGGGTGATCGCCTCGGCTTGGGCGCCGATAAGCTGCTGTGCTTCGGGCCCGAGTGCCGCGCTGGTGGCGCTGATTTCGCTGTCGAGAAAAGCCCGCCGGCCAAGGCGGGTTTTCGGTAGGACATAAAATTCCAGAAAAAGAGTGATGCCAACAAGCACCAACGCCGCAGCCAAAGCAAGCGCGCCGCCACTCGAGCCAAAGCGCGAATAAGCAATCGCGCAACCGCCCAGCATCAGCAGTGCCGCGATGCCGCCAAGGATGCCGCCAGGCACGACCACCTCGGCGGCGAGCAGGATGAGCCCGACGGCAAAAAGTAAAATGATAAGGCTCATGTTAGTGTTTCCACGATGAGGCCGAATTCCGATACGCCCGTGACTTTCACTGGCGTGCCTGATTCGGCGAAACCCATGGCGAGTTTCGCCTCGTATCGTTTGCCGGAAATCTCAACTTGTCCACTCGGGAAAAGCGCGGTGGCCGCTTTGCCGCTTTGGCCTAACAGATTTTCCACGCTATCAGGTGTCGCATCGCCGCTCACAGCACTTTCCAAAACCATGCCGCCCCATGGGCCACCTTTCGGCAAAAACCTGAGCAATAACACAAATGCCGCGATCGCCAATGCGGCACCTGCCAGCACATTGGCGAGCGGTCGCAGCAGGACATTTCCCGAAATCGTCACCGGCTCGCCCGGCCAGAGGTCGAGCATCATCCACACCAGCGAAGCCAAGATCATCGTCACGCCGGTAAGGGCGGCGATTATCGTGCCGGGAAACAAGAAGACATCGATAATCACCAATGAGACGCCGAGCGCGAAGAGCAGGACGGGCTCGTGCCCTGACAGACCCGCGACATGGTGACCAAAAAACACGATGCCCAAAAGAATCGCGCCGCTGATGCCAAAGACACCGAAGCCGGGAGTCTTGAATTCGATGAAGAGCGCGAGCAGGCCAAGCCCGAGCAGGATCGGTGTGAGGCTGGTGAGGTACTGCGCGAGTTTTTCCGACCATGTCACTTCGAGCCGCACCAC
>JBIKIK010000201.1:0-3146 GCA_044361655.1 Luteolibacter sp.
AGTTTTGCGAGTGATTCAATAACATTGTGATCGGTCGGTATGTTGACCATTAGTTCCTGCCAGCCCTCAGCGGTGTTTTGAAATCGGCGGACTGGGAAGGCATCGACGAGTTCGTTGGAAAAGACCACGGCGCGGCCGTGGCAGGCGGCGAGGGCCTCGGCGGGCGAGCGGTGCCAGCGAGCCTTATCGCCGAGGGTTTCGCGTTGGATGCGGGTGAGTGGCTCGGAAGTTTCGACGAGGTGGAGGCGGGTTTTCCAGCGGATCGGCCATGGGAGGTGTTTCAGGACGGCGGTGGCGAGGGCACCGTTGCCCGGGCCGATTTCGATCAGATCGCGGCAGCCGGATTCGCGCATGGCGGCGGTGGCCCAGCGGGCGATCGCGCGGGCCGGCATCGAGGAGATGACAGGTGCCGTGGTGAAATCGCCGCGGCGGCCGATGCCATGGATGCGCTTGGCATAGTATCCATGATCCGGGTCGTGGAGGGCCCGGTGCATGAATTCCTCGAAGCGGATGGCGGTTTCCATGAAAAACAAACAGCCGCGGTCCCGAAGGAGCGCGGCTGTTGGTGAAATCGGTTCTTGGTGGGGTGGATCAAGCCTTGGCCGCGGTCCGCGCTTTGCGGATGATGCTGTTGACGGTCTCGGAGGGTTTGGCTCCGACCGAAAGCCATTTATCGGCGCTGGTGAGATCGATGGTGAAATTGGTGCCTTCCTTGAGTGGATCGTAGGTGCCGATTTGTTCGATGTAGCGGCCATCGCGACGCTTGCGGCTGTCGACGGCTACGATTTTGTAATAAGGGCGGTCTTTGGTGCCCTTGCGGTTGAGGCGGAGAGATACGGCCATGGTCGGTTGCGGTTGCGTTGCCCGGGAGCGGGCGGGCGCGGAGATTGGAGAATCTGGGGGGGCTTGCCAAGCGGAATCTTGACGGAAAGCGGAAATTTTTGTGGGGGCGGGGGTAGATTCAGCTGGTGGGGATGGCGGATTCCTGGGTTTCGGGCTTGGCGATGAGGGTCGAGACCCGTTGTTCGAGGAGCTGGAGGATGTGGGGGTCGTCGACTTTTCCGCCTTGGGCGGTGGTGATGTAGAGGGTGTCCATCGCGACGCCTTTTTCGGTGCAGATACGGGCGTGGGCGGTGTTGAGACCGTAGTGGTTGATCGTATGGAATAGATCGTGGAGGAGGCCGATGCGGTCGAGTGCCTGGATCTCGAGCGTGGTGCAGGTCGGGTGGAGTTCGTTGCTGATGAATGCGCGAACGGGGACCGGGATGTCTTGATCGGTGCGGTCCTTGAGGAAATTTGCGCGGCGGCGCAGGTAGCGTTCCGGTTCGTATTGAGTTGACGCAAGGATGGTTTCGAAAGTTTCGAGGATGCGTTTGCGGGTGGCGGCGGAGGTAAGCGCTTCGAAGTTGGTGGTGCAGACGCGGAAGATGTTTACCACGATGCCATCGGTGCGCGTGAAGAGGTCGGCCGAGAGAATGTTGATTTGTTCTGAAGCGAGGGCGCAGCAGATTTTTTCCAGCAGAAGCGGGCGATCGCGAGTCGCGAGCACGAGTTCCGAGTAACCTTGCTCGGTGTGATCGATCCATTTGATGCACGAGGCGATGGCCGATGAGGTTTCATCCTCGCGTTGGAGGAAATGGCGCACCGTGCGGATCTGGGTGACGATGTCGGATGCCTGGCGGAAGTGGAATGCGGATGCCGGCATGCGTTCGAAGTGGCGGTTCACATCGGGTTGGTAGTCATCGCGCATGAGGGCGCTCACTTCCTTGCGCAGGGCGAGGCGGTCCTCATCGAGTTTGCGCGAATATTTCTCGCGACCATTCTCGAGGAAATTGCGCGTGGCGGTGTGGAGTTGAAGCATGAGGCTTTCCTTCCAGCCGGTCCATGCGTCGGGTGAAGTGCCGTTCGAGTCGGCAAAGGTGAAGAGGAAAAGCGCGTCGAGGTTGGATGGGTTTTTGACGATGGCGGCGAACTCGGCGATGACCTCCGGGTCGTCGAGATTGCGGGTGGTAGCGACGCGCCAGAAGGTCAGGTGGTTGTCGACCAGGAACATGATGAGCGAGCGCCGCGCGCCGTGGATTTGCAGGCGGTTGCAGAGTCGCGATGCGAGCATGGCCGAGCCGTCGATGTGTTCGCGGACATTTTCGGCGCGGCCGGTGTCGTGAAGGATGACGGCGAGGTAGAGCGCGTAGGGATCTGCGATTTCGTGAAACAAGCGGCGATAGATTCGGCGGCGCGGGTTGTCCTCGGCGATGAGTTGGTCGAATTGTTCGACGCAGCGCAGCGTGTGTTCGTCGGCGGTGTAGCGATGGAAAAATTCGTGTTGGACGAGGCAGTCGAGCGCGCCGAATTCCGGCAGGTAACGGCCGAGAAATCCGATGCGGTGCATGAGGCGCAGAACGCGCGCGACATCGCCTTTGCGTTCGAGAATGGCTTGGAATGTTTCACGGTTGGTTTTCGAGCAGCGGAAGGCCCGATCGATGTCGTCCCAATGTTGTGCGATGAGGCGGCGGATCTGCGGGCTAAGCTTGAGGTTGCGAAGTTGGCAATGTTGGAAGAGCCGCATCAGCCGGTGCGGGTCTTCGCGGAAAATTTCAGCATGGGCGGGGAAGAGTCGGCCATCGCGGGCGACGAAGCCGTCGAATTCCTCGCGGCTTTTTTTGCGGAAGGTGAGGAACGAGCGAATGCCGGAATCCGCGCGCGAATCCTGTTCGAGTTGAAAGGCCTCCATCAGCGAGGTCGTGTGCTGATAGATGTGGCGGGTGTGGCGGTAGTAATCCCGCATGAATGCCTCGGTGCTGCGCAGGATGTTGCGTTGCGGGTAGTTGAAGGCGGTAGCGACGACGCCCTGAAGCTGAAGGGTGAGTTGGTCGGTGGCTTTGCCGCAGTGGTAGTGGAGCTCGTTGCGAACGCGGTGGATGAAGTTGAAGGCGGCCTCGAGCTCGCGAAATGCGGCGGCGGTGAGCAGCTTGCATTCGACGAGGTCATCGAGCCTGCTGCTGCCGCGCTTCACGCGGGCGACCCATTGGATGCTTTGATAGTCGCGCAGCCCGCCGCAGCTTTCCTTCACATTTGGTTCCTGCAGGAAGACCGTATGCGAGTATTTTTCATGACGGCTGCGCATGTCCTGGCGGCGCAGCTCGAAG
>JBIKIK010000202.1:0-3128 GCA_044361655.1 Luteolibacter sp.
TGTTGGGTGTTCAATGTTTGATGTTCATCACCCTTTGAGCGAGGTCAGTTCGTCGGTGTGGATGGTTTGGCGTGCGCGGTAGAGGGCGACGATGATGGCGAGACCGACGGCGACTTCGGCGGCGGCGACGGTGATGACGAAGAAGACGAGCATCTGCGCGTTGTAGTCGGGCAGGCCGTTGACGGTGTTGAAGCGTGAGAACGCGACGAGGCTGAGGTTGGCGGCGCTGAGCATCAGCTCGAGGCACATGAAGACGATGATGATGTTGCGGCGCAGCACGACGCCCGCGAGCCCGATGGCGAAGAGCAGGCCGGAGACGAGAAGGTAGTCGTTGAGGGTGGGCATGGGGAAGGGAGAGATGGAAGAGATTGGACGGATCAGTCGGATCCGACGGATTTCTTGGAAAGCACCACGACGCCGATGGTGGCGACGAGGAGGAGCACGCCGAGGAGTTGGAGCGGAAGGTTGTATTGGGTGAAGAGCGTGTGACCGATGAGGTGGATGTCGGGCAGTCGACCATCGGTGAGCGCTTCGGCGATTTTGCTATCCTTGGGAAATTGGGCAGCGGCATTGGCAAGGGTTTCCTTGTCGAGTGCGGGCGCGGATTTGTTAGCGGCGTTGGAAAGAATGCCGATGAGTTGGACCACAAAGGCCGCGACCAACGCGAGACCTGCAGCGAGTGGTGCGAGACCGCGCGCGCGTTTTTCCTCATCCTTGAGGTCGAGCAACATGATGATGAAAAGGAACAGCACCATCACCGCGCCGGTGTAGACAAGGATCTGAATGATCCCGACAAAGAAGGCGCTGAGTCCAACGAAAAGCCCGGCCAGGCCGACGAAGCAGGTGACCATCGAGAGCGCGCTGGCGACCGGGTTGCGCATTGCGATCACCGCCGCGCCACCGATCAGCATGATGGTTGAAAAAAGCCAAAAAAGGTAAGAAGGCATTGGATTAAATTCTAAATCTTAAATTTTAAATTCGAAACCAATGGCCCTTACTTCAACTCGTTCCATTTGTTCACGAGTCCCGTGCGGACGCCGCCGATTTCGTAGAGTTTCTTTTTGTTGTGAACCATGTCGGCGCGTTTGAGGCCGGTGATGAGGTAGTCCTTGCGGAGATAGATCGCCTGTTCGGGGCAGACTTCTTCGCACATGCCGCAGTAGATGCAGCGGATCATGTCGATTTCGAATTCCTTTGGGCGCTTTTCGACTTTGGCCCATGGGTCGTCGGAGGGGATTTCGCCGGGGGTGATGCGGATCGCTTTGGGCGGGCAGATGAATTCGCAGAGTTGGCAGGAAACGCAGCGTTCGCGGCCTTGCTCGTCGGTGACGAGTGCGGGGGCGCCGCGGTAGTAATCGGGCAGGTGCGAATCCCAGCGTTGTTCGGGGAACTGCATGGTCACGCCGAGGCCAGATGATTCGAGGTCTTTGGCGCCCACCGATTTTCCGCGCAGCGAGCGGATCGCGTGGCCGAGGGTGAGGATGAAGCCTTTGATGAGGGCTCCGAAGTAGATCTTCTCACCGAGCTTGAGTTGGGGGCGTTGGAGTTTGACGACGGCCATGGAATTGCGGGGTGAGGATTGAGAAATGAGGCTTAGGCGCGCAGCGGTTTGGGTTTGTCTTCCGAGACTTTTGCGACCCAGATGATGGCACCGGTGACGACGGCGAGAAGGATGGCTCCGGCACCGATGATGGTGGTCGAGAGCGAGGGCGCCGCGATGATCAGCGCAGCGAGGAAGACATTGATGAGTGCCGCTTCGAAGAAGATCACCCAGCCGAGCTTCATGAGTTGGTCGTAGCGGAAGCGTGGCACCGTCCAGCGCACGAGGATGAAGAAGAGGATGAAGGCGAGCAACTTCGTGAGGAAGCAACCCATGTGGATGAGTCCGCCGAAGTGGAAGGAGCCGATGTGGAGTTGGTTGATGTATTGATCGAGGCCGAAGCCGACCGACCAGCCACCGAGGAAGAGCGTGATGATGAGCGCCGAACCGATAACCATGGCAGCGTATTCGCCCATGAAGAAGAGCGCGAATTTCATCGACGAGTATTCCGTGTGATAGCCGCCGACGAGTTCGGTTTCGCATTCCGGGAGGTCGAAGGGCATGCGGTTGGTTTCGGCAAAGATCGAGACCGTGAAGATCAGGAATGCAATGAAGGCAGGGATCCAGAACATGGCCGTTTGGAGGTCGGGCAGGCCGATTTTTCCATCTTTCCAAAATGGTAGGAGAAGCCAGCCGTTGTCGGCTTGGTGCTGGACGATTTTTGAAAGGTTGAGGTCACCGAAATAGAGCAGGACCGGGATGATCGAGAGGCCAAGCGAGATTTCGTAGGAGATCATCTGCGCGGTCGAGCGTACGCCGCCGATGAAGGGAAATTTCGAATTCGACGACCAACCGGCGAGCGTGATGCCGTAGACCGTGAGTGATGAAACTGCGAAGACAAAAAGCGGGCCGGCATCGATGTCGGCGATCACGAGTTTTTCGGTGTGGCCGAGAATCGAAATCGGCGAACCAAAGGGCACCACGCAGACGGTGATCAATGCGGGAATCACCGTGAGCGCCGGGGCAAGCCAATAGAACGCCTTGCGCACATGGGCGGGAGTGAAGTCCTCTTTGAGGAAAAGTTTCAATCCGTCGGCCATCGGTTGGACGAGGCCGAACATGTGGAAGTCGTTTTTGAAGCCGAGCAGCGAGAGCGGAATGCCGACGCGGTTCGGGCCGACGCGGTCTTGGATGATCGCGGAAAAGCGGCGTTCGAAGTACACCGAGAGCGGCACGAGTGGCAGCACCACGATGAAGGTGAGCGTGACGATCTTGGTGAGGATGATCGCGAGTTGTATGAGAATGTCCGGCATGGTGTATGGTGCGAGATTAGCCGTTGATTTGACCCGCCGCTTTGCGCGCGCGTTCGTTTTCTAAGAGAGGAATTTTGTGGCCGGTCTCGGTTATTTGGGTTCCTTGATGGCCGATTTTTGAGAGGGTGAGATTTTGGAAGGCTGGGATGTTTTCCGCGATTGCCTTGAACACATCCTCGATGTGATGGATCTCGTGTTTGTCGCCGGTGATGGCGCAGATCAAGTCGCGAATTGCTTCCCAATCGTCGCGGCATTGACCGGTCGGCTCGACCGCG
>JBIKIK010000032.1:0-10922 GCA_044361655.1 Luteolibacter sp.
CGCAGTTGCCTCAGGAGCAGCGGATGGAAATCCTCCGCCGCTACTACGACCCCAAGGAGGGAATCGGCTACACCCTGGCCCGCACCCACATCAACTCCTGCGACTTTTCGCTGAACATGTGGTCACTAACCCCGACCCCTGGTGACTATGATCTGCACGATTTCACGCTCGCGCCGATGCGTCGCTGGATCATGCCGCTGCTCCACGACGCCCGCAAAGTCGCCGGAGCGGACCGCTTCAAATTGATGGCGTCCCCATGGAGCCCGCCCGCATGGATGAAAACCAACAACCGCATGGACGATGGTGGTTTCCTTCGCTGGGAATACCGTCCGGCTTGGGCTAACGTGTTTGTGAAATTTGTTCAAGCAATGGCCAAAGAGGAGAAAATTCCGATCTGGGCGCTCTCCGTGCAGAACGAGGTCGACGCCCATCAGACATGGGAGTCCTGCAAATACAGCCCCGAGCACGAGCGCGATTTTGTGCGAGATTTTCTCGGCCCAGCATTGCACGGCGCGGGCCTCGCGGATGTGAAACTCCTAACCCTCGATCACAACCGCGACTTGATCGAAAAATACGCCGACGCCCAACTCGGCGACCCCGCCACCGCCAAATACATTTGGGGCATGGGACTTCACTGGTATGTGAGTGATGACTACGCGGCCTCGGCGCGCGTCAAAGAGAAGTACCCCGACAAGCACATCCTTTTCACTGAAGGTTGCGTCGAAGGCGCTCCCGGCAACATGGGCAAATGGGAGAATGGAGAACGCTACGCCCGCAATATCATCGGCGACTTCAGCAACTGGGTCTGCGGCTTCATCGACTGGAACATCGTCCTCGATCAGCGCGGCGGACCGAACCATGTCGGCAACTTCTGCGATGCCCCCGTTATCGTCGATACGAATACCAAAAAAGTCACCTACGGTCCCTCGTTTTACTACCTCGCCCACTTCAGCAAGTTCGTCCAACCCGGTGCCCGACGGATTCACTCGCAAGGTGGCCCCCAGGGGATCCAGTCCATCGCCTTCAGTAACCCTGATGACACGCTGGCGATCGTGGTGGTGAACCCGACCGAGCAAGCCGTGAGCTTCACGCTCGATGTCGCCGGTGAAGGTGCGGCGTGCAAGATTCCCGCGCGTGCCATCCAGACCTACTTTGAAGCCCGTCATTGAATTAAAATCAACCAACCTAACAAACTTCGGAATCAAACCACCAAAAATCCATGAAACCAAAATCAAACACCGCCACGCTCCGCAACTCCAGCTTCGGAGCGCCACTCATCACCGCCATCGTCCTCTGCTTCAGCGCGTCGCTTAGCCATGGTGCTGATAACGTTTGGACCGGGACCACCAGTTCGGACTGGAATGACGCAACCAACTGGTCGCTGGAAGGCGTGCCGGATACTTTATTCGGCGACAACGCGGTTGTTTCAACGACCACTCCCAACATCGCGACGATCACCGCTGATATCGCTTTTATCCCGAATGACATCATCGTAACCGGAGGTGGCCGGATCGATCATCAAGCAGGTATAGCCGGCACCAATGGCGGTTCCTGGATGTTCGTAGGCCAGGACAGCACGCCGAGTTTCTACAACCTGGCGGACACCTCCGCGACGGGACTTGGAATCAGCGGCTTCGCGCAAGGTTCGGGAACTCTGAATCCAACCGGAAACCTTCAAATCGCATCTTGGGGTTCCAACCGCAACGGGTCCATCAACATCAACACCACGGGCGGTGTGAACATCTCCGGCGGCCTGTTCATCGCCAATGACAATGGGTGTATCGGCACGATGAATCTGGAATCGGGCGCGGTGATCGTTTCCCACGGCCCCGGCTTCGCCACGGACAACATCCAGGTCGGCCATAATGGCGGCAACGGAACTCTGAATATTTCAGGAGGATCGTTGGATGCATCGAGAAACTTCCGAGTAGGCAACGAAGGGGGGACAGGAGCCATCAACATCACAGGTGGCTCACTCACTATAGGAGGAACCGATGACATGTTCATCGGGCGTGACAGGGGCACCGGAGTCATCACCCAATCTGGCGGAGTCGTTGACTTCAACCACAACACTTACATTGGCAATGGAAACAACGCGAACTCGAATACCAGTGGAACTTATAATCTCAGCGCCGGCGTGCTCAATGTGAAGCGCGAGTTCGTGATTGGTCGCGAGGGTGCCAACGGGACTCATACCGGCACCCTGAACATCACGGGCGGCACGATCACCAAAACCGGAGATGAGAAGATGATCGTCGGTCACAACAATGGAAAGGGCTTCGTCGTGCAGAACGGGGGGACCATCAGCGTGAACAACGAACTCTTTGTCGGCAATGAAAACTCCGGAGCAGAAGGGACCTACACCCTCAGCGGCACAGGCGCGCTCAATGTCGCCAACGAACTCATCGTGGGTCGCGAAAGCGGCACTGGCATTTTGAATGTCGATGGCGGCACGCTCACCACCACCGGCAACGGCAACATGTATGTCGGACGCCGCAATGGCACCGGAACCTTGAACCAGACTGCTGGAACGATCACCGTGATCAAGGAGTTCGGCGTGGGAACGCGTGACGACAACAAGATCGGCACCGGCACCTACAACTTGAGCGGAACAGGTGCCATCACCGTGGCAAACAACATCTTCATCGGCAAGGAACAAGGTGCATCCGGCACCATGACGATGACCGGTGGCACAATGACCGGCAGCGACAAGCTGATCGTCGGCCACAATCAGGCGACGGGAGCTCTCACGCAGAGCGCTGGCACGGTGACAACCACGAATGAGGTTTATATCGGCAACGAGAACAGTGCTTCATCAATTGGCACCTACACGCTGAGTGGTTCGGCGAACCTGAATGTGGGCAACGAGGTGCAAGTCGGTCGCGATAACGGCACGGGCACCTTCAATCTCAATGGCGGCACCGTGAACGCAAACAAGATCTCGGGTGGAACCGGCAGTGCGACGGTGAACTTCAACGGCGGCGTCTTGAAAGCAAAAAAGGATGAGAGCAACCTCATCGAAAATCTCGACGTGGCAGATGTGCAGAGCGGCGGACTCAAGATTGACAGCAACGGCTTCAATGTCAGCACCAGCCAGATTCTCACCGGAATCGGCGGTCTGGAAAAATCGGGAGCGGGTCAACTCACCTTGAGCGGCGCGAATACCTATGCGGGAACCACGACGGTTGCCGAGGGTGCATTGCGGATCGAGAAAGCCGGGCTGAATGCCATTATCGATTCTGCGGCTAACACCCTTGTGGCCGAGTTTACCTCACCGCCCGCTGCTGGAGCCTATCCAATCCTCCCCGGACCTCTTGCGGGTGCCCAGACTTTCACTGCCACCGGTCTGGGTGTGAATCAGTCGGCCACATTCTCGAATGCCACCAGCACCGTGACGGTAACGGAAATGCAGGGAGATCCCTTCGTGAATTGGGTCGATGGCTACACCCCGAATGGATTACTGCCGGATGAAGCGTCAAAACTTCCCAGCGCTGATCCTGAAAGCGACGGCATCACCAACTTAATGGAATTCGTGCTCGGCGGCAGCCCAGTGGCTTCCTCACAGTCCATTCTGCCAACACTCGCCACCGTGGGCTCGGACATAGTTCTCAGCTATACTCGCAGCGATGATTCGGAATCCGCCACCACCCAGGTCGGCCAGTGGAGTACCGACTTGATTAACTGGAATGACGTAATCCCGACGCTCGTCAATGAAAACGGCTCATCTGCTGACGACATGAGCATCACCGTGCCCAATGGCAATGCAGCGAATGGCAAGTTGTTCCTGCGCTTGAAGACATCCATGCCATAAGGACCAGCACCTCAGCATCCCACAGATCCCGATCTATTGCACTCCCCTGTGGTGTGTATTATCAAATCCTGATGCCTGCTGAAAAGAAGCCCCGCCAATGACCAAATTATGAGTATCAAAGCATTATTCAATCCAGAAATTGAGACCTCGCAATGGTGCCGTCTTAACTACCGAAGAGGCTTCAACTTGGTCGAGCTTCTAGTTGTGATTTTCCTTATAGCTGTTCTTGCGGCCTTGTCTATGTTTAGCTTCAAAATAATGCGAGAAAAAGCTGACCTAGTAACAACCACCAAGAGAATTAGGGGCTTCACCGAAGCTAACGCGCTGTATGCCGCCGATCACAACGGCAAGTATGTTCCCGTATATGCTTTCAACGAGGACGGTCAGGGGGCTGAGCAGTGGCATTACAACCGCGTCTACCTCGAAGCGCTCATCGGCGACAAGGAAGATTTAGGCAATGCCGAACCTTTCGAAGGTATTGATGGGCTACCCGAGCAGGTGCTCGATCCGGTTGTAATCCGGGCTAAGAAGAAGTACTGGAGTCGAATCTCGGCGAGCTTTGGCTACAACCGCGAAAATCTCACCGGCGGTGGTTGGGGTCAAGCTAATGCCGCTGCCTCCCGTTCGGTTCTTTCCGTGGTTCATCCCTCCGAAACCTGCGCCTTCATCACCGCAACCGATTGGCAGGCCAAGCAAAGCGGCAGCGTGCTTTGGGAGAGCGCCCCAATGGAAGGCAAGACCGATGACGGCAAGGTCGCTTACCGACACAAGGGAAAAGCCGTGGTGGCATACTATGATGGACATGTCGGCCTCTGCTCCATTGACAACATGAAAGAGATCAACCGCAACGGAGGAATAAATCATGTTTTCTGGGGAGGTCCCCTGAGGAGCACTCAAAGGCCCAGACGATAAAAAAAAATTAATGAGATCTGCCAAGTATGACATCTGATTTCTACCTCTACATTCAAATTCAATCTAAAAGTCTGTTCGTCTGAATTCCATAAACTCACTAATCACCCGACAATGCTTCACAACTCGATGCTCATTATCGCAGCCAGCACCCAAACTATCGACACGAGCGGCTTTGGGAAACAAATCAACCTGCAACTGATCGATTATTTGATTCTTGGAATCTATCTCGCATTCGTCATTGGAATTGGTTTCGCGCTCAAACTGAAGTGGTCCCGAAAAACGGAGCCAGTGGCTTGTTGAAACTTTAGCTGGTCTGAGAGAGGGGGACATCCGCTCCCCAGTCAGCGAATTCTTCCCTACGCAGATTTGCCGCGTAATCAAGCGTAGGAGCTCGTGCCGGCCGCACAGGGGATGGCAATATCCCCTCCCCTCACAAAACCATTCCGCGCGTGAAAACTCCGTTGGCATGCGGAATGTACGGATGGTCACGATGCATCCGAATCCGGCAGAATCACGGTGCGGGTGCGCTTGTCATATCTGAAGGTGTTTTCCCACTGCCCTTCTTTCGGCAGAATTCCAAACCACTCGTCCGCCTGCTGCTCAGTCGTCAGCTCCCGGTAGTGCTTGAAGATGATTGATGGCGAGTTGCCCGCTTCAAGAGCCACCTGATCCGCACTCTTCACATCGGCGATGCGGTAACTGATGAATGAATGCCTCAGCACATTGTTCGGCCACTCGATCTTGAGTGTTCCCGCCAACGCGGTGATCTGGCGATGAAAGTCATTGTCCTTCACGATCTTGCCTTCCCGCACCAGGGGCTTGAGCCAGCCAAGGAGATTGTCGGAAATCGGAATGATCCTACGTGACGCGGTTTTCGCCTGGCCGGCACGGACCTCGATCATTTTCCGCTCAAGGTCCACGGCGTTCCAGTCCAGTCGGTCCATTTCCGCCTTCCGCATTCCGGCGAATCCTCCGATGGCGAGGATGGGAATCAGGCTGGGCGGTGCCGCATGGAGGATCTTGGCGAACTGCTCGGGGGTAAAGATTTGCGTCTCCACATCCCCTGCGCGGATCTTGTCGAGAGCCTCCGCCTCGGTCACATCCCCGACGGGCAGATAGGCCCGTTTCTTGGCAAACGAGAACAGAACCCGGATCGTGGCGAGCAGGCCGTTGCGCGATCGGATGGCGACACCACGCTTCCGGAGCCAGTCGTCGATCTGGTCGCGCCGGATGTGCGAGATAGGCACATCGAAATCCGCTGCAAACCGCCTCAGATTGCTTTGAAGCTGGAGCTGATAGCGATGACTCAGACCATCCTGCTTCTTCGCAACGAGGAGTTCCTCGACCACATCCTTGACCTTCACTCCCAACTTCATGCCGCGGGCTTTCCGGCTGAACTCGTCCACCGCGGTCAACAGTGGAAGCCCGTTGAGCAGCTTGTTCGCCCTAACGTATTCCTGGACTGCCGTGACCAGCGGGACTCCGGAGGGCATGAGGAGATCGACCACGGTGCGGTAGGCTTCCCGGTCGTGGGGCCGCAGATCGTTCATTTCCTGACGTCCGCCCTGGATTCGCTGCGCCACGAGTTGGGCCTCCTTTTTGGCGGCGTCCAGATTCGTGAACGAGCGGCGTTCGCGTTTACCCTCCATGTAGAACGAGAGGATGAAGCGCTTGCGGCCGGCCGAGGTGAGTTGATAGATCGGCACCACGGCTGATCCGAACTTCACCGAAGCCACAGGTTTGCCATGCTTGCGCTTCTTGGACTTCCCGCAAACCGCAGGTTCTTGAGTTGTCACCAATTTGTCACCGCAGTCATTCATGACCGGGGAAAAGGCGTCAACTTGAGCACCTTTTGTTTTCATAACCCGTTGATTATGAAGATGGTGGGCAGAGCTGGATTCGAACCAGCGTAGGCGTTAGCCAGCAGATTTACAGTCTGCCCCCTTTAGCCACTCGGGCATCTACCCTTTCACCACCGCGCTTGCGGCGCGGGCGCGGATATTCGTCCGGGTTGTTGCGGTTTGACAAGGCAAAACATGCCTTGCCGGAGAAAAATGCATCGGCGCGCCTACCAGAGTCCGAATTTCCCGTAGGCCATGATGTAGAGGCCCATGAGAAAATTCGCGACGGCGTGCATCACGACGCAGGCACCGAGGTTCTTGCTCCAGATGCAAAGCAGGTAGGTGAGGCTGCCGTAAACAAAGGCTCCGGCATAATCGACCGGCGCATGGGCGGCCATGAATAGTCCGGTGACGACGAAATAGGACTTCCATGTCGCACGACCAAAAGGCTGACGCCAGTAGTCCCCTTCCCAATCGCAAACGAGCCGCGAGATATAGGCCCGCCAGAAAATTTCCTCCACAAGCGCGACAACGATCACCGCGCGCACAAAGCGCATGATCAGCGAACTCCAGTACGCCGCAGGGTGCTCGAAAATCCCCGGATCAAATCCCTCGCGCCGGGCCGCGAAACCCAGGCGCTTGAGCCATCCAGTGGCCTCGCCCTGCATGCCCCAGGCGTCGTAAAGCGTCGTCGGCAAAAGCCAAAACCCGATGCCGACCGCGCCAAAGACCACCGCGACGAGCGACCACTTCAACGACCAATCGAAGCGATAACATTTCCAATAGCGCAGCAGGAAACCGAGCGTGACAACGACCTGCACGGGGTAGACCCACTGCGCCGGATCCTCACGCCACCATGGCGCCTCAGGGTGATCCCAACCGATCAGCGAAGAGGCAAGTTGCAGCAGAATGAGAAAGCCCATGAAGACCGCAAAGGGCACCACATGAGCCCGCGTCAGCAGATCGGTGTCCGCCTCATGGTTCTTGGCTTTCATCGGATGTCACAGTCGGCCCACGAAGCGCTCGATGCGATCGGTGGCGGTGCGGATGTCTTCGAAGGCCGTCGCATAACAACAACGCAGGAAACCTTCGCCCGAAGGACCGAAGGCACCGCCGGGCACGCAGGCGACACTTTCCTGCTCAAGCAATTTGAAGGCAAATTCCTTGCTCGTCAGACCGGTGCTGCGGATGTCTGGAAATACATAGAAGGCCCCGCCGGGAAGATGGCATTCGAGGCCGATCTCGTTGAGCCGGCGCACGAGGAAATCGCGGCGCTGATGATAACTCTGCCGCATTTCGAGCATCGCGGGCGTGCCGTTTTCCAAGGCCTCGATCGCGGCGTTCTGACTCATGATCGGTGCACAGAGCATCGCGTATTGGTGGATCTTCATCATCGCCTCGATGATCGGCTGCGGCGCGCAGGCATAGCCCAGACGAAAGCCGGTCATGGCAAAGGCCTTGGAAAATCCGTGCAGCAAAATCGTGCGCTCGCGCATCCCCGGCAAGGCGGCGATCGAAAGGTGCTTCTCGTCATCATAGCGCAGCTCGCTGTAAATTTCATCGGTCATCACGATCAGGTCGTGTTCGATCGCCAGCTTTGCGATGCCCTCAAGGTCCTCGCGCGCGGCGCAGGCACCGGTCGGGTTGGTCGGGAAATTGAGCATGATCACGCGCGTCTTTGGCGTGATCGCCGCCGCAACAGCCTCGGGCTTGAGTGAGAATCCATGCTCCTTGGTCGTCACCACCGGCACCGGCACCGCGTGGGCCATGATGATGCTCGGGCTGTACGAGACATAGCAGGGCTCGTGATAAATCACCTCGTCGCCGGGGTTGAGCAAAGCACGCAGCGCGATGTCGATCGCTTCGGAAACACCGACCGTGACGAGGATCTCGCTTGCGGCGTCGTACTCGACATCAAAAAAGCCGCCGACATATTTCGCGATCGATTTGCGCAGCGAGAGCAGGCCGAGATTGGAGGTGTAGGTTGTTTGACCTTTTTCCAGCGAATAGATCGCCGCCTCACGGATGTGCCATGGCGTGGCGAAGTCCGGCTCGCCGACGCCGAGGGAAATGACATCGTCGCGCCCTTGCACGAGTTCGAAGAAATCGCGGATCCCGGAGCGCGGGATCGAGGCGATGTTGCGGGCGATTTTCGCTTGATAGTCCATGGTTTGGCGCGGTGCGCGGTCGCGGAATCTGACCCAGCCAAGGCCCCGGCGTCAATGCCCGGAGAAGGAATTGACCCAATTTCGCCCGACTCGCGGAAATGCATGCCCGCGTCCGACATCAAGCATCGCATCACACGATCGCGGAAAAACAGGGCGTGACACCCCAGCGGGCGCAGATCATCTTTTCGCAGCTCAAATACCTTCGATTCATGGAACCGCATTCCGAAGTCAACTCCCTTTCATCCCCATCCCAACTCACACGCCGCGGTTTCATCGCCCTCGCCGCATCGGCCGCCAGTTGCACCGCCGCACCGCCACTTTCAAGTCAACCGGTCGCACGCCGCGTGCCGGAACCTGCCTCACTCCGCAGCGACTCGCTGAGCACCGCGCCCGAAAGCTTCGGCCCCACTCCGCGCAATCCCGACCTACCGCTCAATTCCAACTTCAGCCGCAGCGCCGGCGTCACCTTCACCCGCGTGCCGGTGAACGGCAAATACATCGCGCTCACTTTTGATGATGGACCCCACCCGTCCAACACACCGCGGCTTCTCAACATCCTGCGCGAACGCAATGTGAAGGCGACCTTCTATGTCATCGGCCGCAGCGTGAATCTTTATCCGCAAATTCTCCGCCAAACGGTCGACGATGGCCACGAAATCGGCAACCACACCCAGACGCACCCCCTGCTCAGCAAGCTGAGCGACTCGGCGGTTCTCAACGAACTCCGCCGCTGCCGCGAATCGGTCGCACAGGCATCCGGCGCAACGATGCGCACGATGCGCCCCCCCTACGGCGGGCTCCTCCTGCGCCAGCGCGAACTGGTCCACGCGGAGTTTGGTTACCCCACGATCCTCTGGTCGGTCGATCCGCTTGATTGGAAACGCCCCGGCGCCAGAGTGGTCAGCTCGCGTCTCATCAATGGCACCAGCGACGGTGGCATCCTGCTCGCGCACGACATTCACGCGCCAACGATCGACGCAGTGCCTGCGACCATCGATACCCTGCTGCGCCGCGGTTTCAAATTTGTGACCGTCTCGCAACTCATCGCCATGAAAACCGAGGCCTCGGCGGCCCATGTCACACCCGCGTCAGCCAACTCCTGATCGCTCCACCCGCGTGAACCACGGCATCCTGAGCCCGCGCGTGACCGCCCTCCGTGGCCGTCTCGATGAGCTCATCCGCGGCACGCTGCAACTCGCCGAAAAACTTCCCACCACCAACGGCGAGCTCTTTCCGCACAGTCGCGATTACGAATCGGTCGCGCCCCACTGCCTGCTGCTCGTCGGCGCCAAACCCAGCGACACGTCGCGCTTGCTCGACCTGCTCGCCGGCCACTCGATCAGCAACGCAGGCAAGGACCCACACGCATCGCAGCCACTCGTGCATCATTGCTACGGCAAACAGGCCGCAAAAATTTCTCCCGCGTCCGATCCGCAAGCCACGCATCACGCGCACGATCTGCTGCGTCATGTGAACTTCATCGAAGCGCGCGACATCAGTGCGTTTCCCGCGCACAACGAAAGCCGGCTTGCTGATTTCGCACGCCAAGCCGAGCTGGTGTTTTTCACCATTTCCGCCAGCGATCCATCGCACGCGGCATCATGGAACCACCTGGCCGCATGGCAGGAGAGCGAACTGGAAAAAGTCGTGCTCGTTGCGATGCCCGCAAATGAAAGCGCGAGCGACAACGAGGCGGATTGCATCAACATGCTCGCCGAGACCTCGCGCCAAAAACTCGGCCGTGCATTGCCGGCATTCGGCATCAAGGACGGTATCGCCGCGCTGCGCGATTGCCTCACCGCCAGCCTGCTCACGCCTGGCGCCGGCCGCCGCACGCTGGAAGAGGCACTCGCACGCGGGGAAAAATCCCTGCGCCGCATCGAGGACCAAATCGAAGGGCTCAACCGCAAGATCCGCCAACAGGATCGCTTCATGAACGATGTCGAACGCGGCTTCGAATCGATGCGTGCAAGTTTCGCCGCAAAGCTTCCCGGCCACATCGAGAAGGTCGCCAGCGTTTTCAATCACGAAGCTGCGATCGCCGCGGCGCACTTGAAGAAACGCCTCAATCCCTTTTCCTCGATCGCACGACTCTTCACCGGCGGTCGCGTCGGCATCCAAATGCATTCGGTTTTCACCGAGCGCATCCAGCAAGCGGTGATGCAAATCGCCACCACCGATGGCGAAGCA
>JBIKIK010000033.1:0-10873 GCA_044361655.1 Luteolibacter sp.
CACCGATACCACCTCGCTCGATGTTTCACTCTTCCACACCGAGGTCGACCAGATGATTACCGCAGTGCCGATCACCAAACCGGATGACAAAAACACCATCAACGCCAACGCCGCCGATGGCTACATTCACGGCGTCGAAGTCGAAGGCGCATGGCGCTTCCACCCGCAATGGACAATCAGCGGCTTCACTTCATGGCAGGAAGGTGAAGTCGAAGCACCATCCTACATCGATGGCCCCTTGGTCGAAAAATACATGAAATACCTTCTGCCGCTCACCGGCTCGATCGCGCTGCGTTGGACCCACCCAGATTCGAAATACTGGATCGAAGGCCGCATCTTCGGTGCTGATACCGAGGATCGCACCAGCGATGCTGACCAAGCCGCTGACAAAGAACGCATCCCCACCAACGGCACTCCCGGCTATGTCATCGCATCGCTCTATGCCGGATGGAAAGTCAACGAACACCTCGACCTCAGCTGTGGCGTGGAGAACCTCACGGACAATGACTACCGCATCCACGGCTCGGGCCAAAACGAACCGGGCCTGACCGGTATCTTCCGCGCAAAGGTGAGCTGGTAATAAATTGGCTATTCACCCCCATAAAAAAAAGCGGCTGCAGGACATCCCCCGCAGCCGCTTTTGTTTGAGTTTGAAACAAGATCAACCCGCGAAGTTCGCGGCGACAACATCCCAGTTGACCACATTCCAAAAGGCGCCGATGTAATCCGGTCTGCGGTTCTGATAGTGGAGATAGTAGGCGTGCTCCCAGACATCGAGACCGAGAAGAGGCTCACCGGAGCATCCGGCAATTGCTTCACCCATCAGCGGGCAGTCTTGATTCGGGGTCGAGCAAACGGCGAGTGAGCCATCGGATTTTTTGACGAGCCATGCCCAGCCGGATCCAAAGCGGGTCGCACCAGCCTTGGCGAAGGCTTCCTTGAAGGCATCGAAAGAACCGAATGCTTTGTCGATCGCTGCAGCGAGATCACCCGATGGTGCTTTGGCACCACCCGGCGCGGTGACCTTCCAGAAAAAGCTGTGGTTCCAATGACCACCGCCATTGTTGCGCACGACCATACGGATGTCTTCCGGCACGGATGCGAGATCACCGATGAGCTTGCAGATCCACTTGTCTTCAAGCTCCGGCTTGCCGGCGATGGCGTTGTTCAAATTGGTGATGTAGGCCTGATGATGCTTGCTGTGGTGAATCTCCATCGTGCGGGCATCGATGTGAGGTTCAAGGGCGTCGTAGGCGTATCCGAGTTCGGGCAGTGTGTGTGGCATGATGAATGATCGGTTTTCGTTGCTTTGTGCGGGGAAACGGTTAGCTAGAAATGGTCCCCGGACGCCCCCTACGAAACCGAGCTTGCCGCCTCCCGCAAGCGAAATCCGCCATCATGCCACCCGAAATCGACAACTACCTGCCACACGCCCTACTCGCGATCGCGGGATGCCTGCTCGGCTGGCTCATCAGCCACCTCTTGGCATCGCTTCAAATCACCGCCGCCAACGAGCGTCTCAGCGCCGAACAACGCCGAGCCAGCGAACTGGATTCGCGCCTCGCGCAATCCACCACCGAGGCCAACTCGCACGAAAAACAAGCGCAGGATTTCCGCAACGAGCTTTCAAAAATCCAAGCCCAACTCGATGCGGAAATCAAAGCCGCTCACGAAAAGCAGGCCCTGCTCGAACGCTCGGAAGCAAAACTATCCGACACCTTCAAGGCGCTCTCGGCCGATGCCCTCAAGACGAGCTCCGAACAATTTCTCCAACTCGCCAAAGCCTCGCTCGCATCGCAAAGCGAAGAAGCCCGCGGCGAACTCGAAAAACGCAAGGTCGCCATCGAGGGCTTGGTCAAGCCGGTCACCGAATCCCTCGGGAAATTCGAATCACGCATCGGCGAAATCGAAAAAGCCCGCGAAGGAGCCTACTCGGACCTGCTCGCACAAATCCGCCACCTCAACGACGGCAACCAAAAACTCCAAAGCGAAACATCCTCGCTCGTCAAAGCGCTGCGCCAACCCGCCGGCCGCGGGCAATGGGGCGAAATCCAACTCCGCCGCGTGGTGGAACTCGCCGGCATGCAGGAACACTGCGACTTCGAAACCCAACACACGACCACCACCGACGAAGGAAAAAAACTCCGACCCGACCTCATCGTCAACCTGCCCGGCGGCAAGACGATCGTGGTCGATTCGAAAACCCCGATGGAGGCCTACCTCGATGCGATCCAAGCGGCGGACGATACCGCGCGAGACGAAGCCATGCGCCGCCACTCGGCGCAAGTGCGCGTACACATCCAGCAACTCGCGTCGAAAAATTACACCAATCAATTCGCTCACGCGCCGGAGTTCACCGTGCTCTTCCTTCCCAGCGAATCGTTCTTCTCCGCCGCCCTCCAAAACGACCCCGGCCTCATCGAACACGGCGTGGAAAAAAGCGTGATCCTTGCCACGCCCACCACGCTCATCGCCCTACTTCGCGCTGTCGCCTACGGCTGGCGCCAAGAAGCACTCGCCGAAAACGCTCGCGAAATTTCCAAACTCGGACGCACCCTCCACGAACGCCTCGGCAAACTCGCCGAACATTTCGTGAAACTCGGACGCTCGCTCGGCCATGCGGTGGAAAATTACAACTCCGCCGTGCGCTCGCTCGAATCACGCGTGCTGGTCACTGCCCGGAAATTTGAAGAACTCCAAGCCGTCGCACCCGACGCCACCATCGCCAGCCCCGAACTGATCGATCATCAGCCACACGCGACCATCTCATCACTGCCCGCCTCATCAGGCGACGAGCCAAGCGATGATTTCTCCTTCGTCCCGGAACCATCACCCAATCCGAAAAACGCTGCATCCGATCTTCGCTCGGCTCTATAACAGCACCCTGCCCAATGCTTCCATCGCTCACCGGCCTCTCGCACGAAGAACTCACCTCATGGCTCAAAGAGCAAGGTGAGCCGGCATTTCGCGCAAACCAGATCCTCGATTGGACGTGGAAAAAAAAGGCTGATTCGATCGACGCGATGAGCAACCTGCCCGCAACTCTGCGCGCAAAACTCGCGAGCTCATTCCGGCTCACATCGCTCACCCACACTCACACCCAAGGCTCGGCCGACACCACCCGCAAGTTTCTCTTCAAACTCCACGACGGACGCTATGTGGAAAGCGTGTTGATCCCCGCCAACCCCGCTCTCTACGGCGGCGCCTCCGATCGACGCACGCTCTGTGTTTCATCACAAGTCGGCTGCGCCTACGGCTGCAAGTTCTGCGCCTCGGGCCTCGCCGGATTCACCCGTAACCTCGATGCCTCGGAGATCGCCGGACAAGTCCTCGCTGCCGAACAACTTTCCAACGAACGCGTCGACAACATCGTGTTCATGGGCATGGGCGAACCACTCGCCAACATCAACAACCTGCTTGCAGCGATCAACCTGATCACCAACGAAAAAACTCTCCACCTCGGTGCACGCCACCTGACGATTTCCACCTCGGGCCTTGTACCGCAAATCCACCAACTCGCCGAACACCCGCAGCAAATCCGCCTCGCGATTTCCCTCCACGGCGCCACCGACGAAATCCGCCAGCAAATCATGCCGGTGAACCGAAAATACCCACTAGCCGAACTCTTCGACGCACTCGAATATTGGAACTCACGCAAAAACCAAAAACTCACGCTCGAATACATCCTCATCGAGAACATCAACGACTCACTCGAGCAAGCCACCATCCTTTCCCGCGTCGCGCGCCGACTTCACGCCAAGGTCAACCTCATCCCCTACAACACGGTCGAAGGCCTCGAGTGGAAACGCCCCAACGACCAGCATTGCCGCGCATTTCGCGACATCCTCAAAAACGCCGGCGTCCAAGCCACCCTGCGCCTCGAAAAAGGCCACGACATCGACGCGGCCTGCGGCCAGCTACGACTCAAGCAGGAAACCGCCGAAGGTATCATCCACTGAGGCCACACGCCTCGCGGCGACACTCAGGATTTCCTCTCGTTCGCTGGAAATCGACCCTTGCCCGGCGCACTCATCCACGCCCAAGCCGACCTCACCATGTCACGCACATCCTTGCGCGATGCCACCCAACCAAGAAGCTCTTTGGCCAGCGATGGATCGGCGACTAGCGAGTCAGGATCGCCTTCGCGACGCGGACCATACTTCACCGGCACGGTTTTTCCGGTGACCTCTTCGACGGCCGAAATGATTTCCTTCACGGAAACTCCCACGCCGGTTCCGAGGTTGCATCGCACGGAAGCACCGCCAGCCGCCAAGTGATCAAGCGCCCGCGCATGCGCATCGGCCAAATCCTCAACATGGATGTAATCACGGATGCAGGTGCCGTCGGGCGTGTTGTAATCGGTGCCAAAAACTTCGATGTGATCAATCTCACCGGTCACCGCCATCATCACCCGCGGGATCAAATGGGTCTCGGGATTGTGGTCCTCACCAATGAGCCCGTCCGGCGAACATCCGCTCGCATTGAAGTATCGAAGGCACGCACTGCGCAGGCCCCAGGCATGATCGCAGTCGGCAAGGACCCACTCGACCATCAGCTTGCTGCGACCGTAGGGGTTGATCGGATTTTGCGCGTTGCTCTCGGTGATCGGAAGTTTGTCGGGCACGCCGTATGTCGCGCAGGTCGAAGAAAAGACAAAGACCTTGCAATCAAACTCCTGCATCACCTGCAGAAGTTTCACCGGTTCGGCGGTGTTGTTTTGATAATACTTGAGTGGATTGGTCACCGACTCGCCAACATAGGCGAATGCCGCAAAGTGCACCACCGCACCAAAACGATGCTTGGCGAAAAGCCCGCGCACCAGCTCCTGATCGCCGACATCACCCACCACCAACTCGACGCCATCGTCGACGATGGCCTTTTCGTGTCCAAAAACCAAATTATCCAGCACCACCACCCGCCGCCCTTGGGCGGCAAGAAGTCTGACGGTGTGGGAACCGATGTAGCCGGCTCCCCCGGTCACAAGAATAGGCGCTGCTTGATCACTCATAGGTGCGAACAGAAACAGCCAAAATTGCCCGACTGTCAATCACGCTCGTACCACCGCCCACGCCCCGAAGATTCCCAAAATATTTCTCGAATGAGTTACGGGATTCTATAGTCTCATCAGCATGATCAAAAACTTCCGTTTTTGTGGAATTGTTGCGGTCGTGCTCACAGCCACCGCACTCACATCCTGCTACTACGACCCTTACTTCACCTCGGTGGGCGCGACCTACGGAACCAGCTACAGCTCAGGCTATTATGGCGGAGGCAGCCGATATTCCAGCTCGGTCTTCATCAGCACCGGCAGTCCAGAGTGGGGCTACGACCCCTACACCTACAGCTATTACAATTACCACCGCCGCGCCTATTACGATCCTTACCTGAACGGATTCTACCCCGTCGGCTTCCGCCCGCCGGTCTTTGCCGGCTGCGTCCACCCTCACGGCTGGCGCCCAGGCTTGAGCCACTGTCCACCGCCACGCAGGGTCAGCAACATCACGATTGCAAACTACCGCAACCGAGAATCCGCCTACCGTCGCGGCGGGTACATTCAGGAAGGCTATCGCGGTCAATATGCCACGCAACAAAGCCGCCCTCAAACCAAACCATCGTTCTTCCAAAGCCCGGAGCAAGAAGTGCGCCCGCAACAAAATTACACCCGACCCGCACCCGGATTTCAGCAGCAGCAACAATCACGCCCCTCGCGCGAATCATGGCGTGAGCAACAACAGTCAAGACCCTCGGCATTCAGCACACCAGTCAACAACACGCCGCAACCACAAGCCCAGACGCGCCCGAGCTTTGGTTCAACACGCCCGGCATTCGATGGCGGCCAACAAGCAACTCAAGCCGCACGCCCCAACTTCGGAGGCGAACGCCCGAGCTCGGTTGGCAATCGCATGGGCCGCCATGACCGCATGGCCGAAGGCGTCCGCGAAAGCAGACAACCTCGCACCGAGCGCGTGGAACGCAAACCACGTGGCGAACAAGAGGCTGAACAAGCTCAGCCATAGACAAAAGATTCCGCTCCTTTCACGCAATCCGGCGCAGCCGCAAATTTCTGCACACTCCACCACAACCACCGGCTACAGATTTGAGCAAAATGCTCTAAAGGCTTTCCGCCCTCCTGCGGCGATCTTCAAAAAGGACGGTTTCCCTGTAACCCGCAGACTTGGCCATCGCGACGGCCTTGTGGAAATCGCGTGCCACTTCATTCGGCGCGTGGGCATCGGATGAAATCACCAAAGGCACTCCCGCGGAACAGGCGAGTTCGAGAAATCCGGCTGCCGGATAGGCCTCTGCACATGGCTTGTGCCAACCCGCGGTGTTGAGCTCGATCACGCAGCCCGCCGCCGCAATCGCATCGATCGCCGGTTCGTAAAATCTTGCGAGATCACCCGCCGGCACATGGGCAAATTTTTTCACCAAATCCGCATGCGCGAGAATGTCAAACAGACCGCTCGATGCCATCCGCGCATAGGTCTGCCAGTAGTGCGTCCAAACCGCCTCGACATCGCTCTCGGCCCAACGGCCAAGCCACTTGGGGTTATCGAAATCCCACTCGCCCAAGTAATGCACCGAGCCAATGAGATAGTCCCAACGGCATTCGCTTTCGAGCTCGCCGATCCATTCATCGCAGCCTTCCAGCCAATCGCATTCCAACCCGATGCGCACCGGCAATTTTCCCGCCGCACGCGCCCGCGCGCGCTCGACCCATGCGAAGTATTCCGGCAACTCGTCACGACGCATGCGCCAATCATCAAAAGGCTCCGGAACCTGCGGTGCGTGATCGGATATGCCATACTCGCTCAAGCCCGCCGCAAGCGCTGCATCGACATACTCCTCCGGCGATCCCGTGGCGTGACGACACATCGGCGTGTGCGTATGGTAGTCGGCTGGCATGCGATTGAGGATGAATCCGGTTGAATGATCCGCCCAAGCCATACTAGACTCGCGCCACGGTGCAAGCACCGGCACATTTCATGAGCCCCTCTTCCGACACGACGCCCGCCGCCAACCCGGTGATCAACCGCCTGCTCCTGCAGTTGCGAAACCACCCGAAACGCGTGGTCTTTACCGAAGGCGAGGACATCCGCGTGATCCGCGCCGCCGCCCGCCTCGTCCGCGAAGAGGTCGTCGTCCCCATCCTGCTCGGCAACCGCGATCGCATCCGCGCCCTCGCCGCCGAACATGGCGTGCCGCTCACCTTCATCCACACCATCGATCCGCCCAAAGCAACCGACTTCAAACTTTTCTGCCAGCGGGTTGAAAACATGGCACGCTACCGCAGCAAAAGCATCGGCCAAGCGGAAGAACTCGTCGCTAAGCCCCACTACTTCGGTGCACTAATGGTCCAGTACGGCCATGCCGACGCCATCGTTGGCGGAAATCAGGCACTGCCCGCAGCCTATTTCCGCGCACTGCTCCACACGATCAAGCCGCTGCCGCATGTGCCGAAAATTTTCGGCGTCTCGATCATCACAGGCAACCACCTCCAACACCTCGGCGAATCGGGCCTCATCTTCATGGCCGATAGCGCGCTCAACCCCAATCCCGATGTCGCCGAGCTCTCCGCTATCGCCGTCGAGACAGGCAAACTCGCCCACCATTTCCTCGGCCGCAAAATCCGCGTCGCCCTGCTCAGTCACTCGACCAAAGGCAGCGCCTCCACTGCTGATGCGAAACGCATGGCCGCCGCCGCCTCACTCGCCCAAGCTGAAGCCCACCGCCAGTTTCTCGAAATCGACATCGAAGGCGAGCTCCAGGCCGATGTCGCACTCGACCCCGCCGCGGCCGAAATCAAAATTCCCGCCGCCGAGTCCCGCCGCAGCGCTGATGTGCTGGTCTTCCCAAACCTCGACGCCGCCCACATTTCGCTCAAGCTCCTGCAGCATGTCGCCGGTGCCAGAAACTACGGTCAGCTCATCCTCGGCCTCGCCCGCCCCGCCGCCCAGGTCCCCCGCACGGTCGACGAGGAAACCATCTTCGGCACCGCCGCCGCCGTCGCGGTGGAAGCCATCAAGTACCACCTGATCTACCCCGACGGCGAGGTTTAGGGATGTGATCGTAGATCGTGGATTGAAGATTGAAGAAGCCGCTTCTTCAAATTCTTCCACTTCGATGTTCGATGTTGGGCGTTCGATGTTCGATGTTCAACTCCCCTCTTCCCCGTGGCTGGATCATCTTGATCCAGGCCGTCCATGGAGCGTCCCGCTCCATGTTTTGAAAAGCACATGAAAGCGCCGATTCTTTTCTTCCGTCTTCCCCCGGTAGGGCGATGCGGCCTCGCAGCGCCGAAACTATCGCCGCAGGCGCCAAAGCGGGCAGGATGCCCGCGCTCCCTTGAAGAAGCCGCTTGTTCAAATGCGCTTCGGCCCACGGACCTTTGGAGACAAAGGTCCCTGCCAATGAAAAAGCTACTTCTTCTTTCAGCTTTTATCCCTCGCCCTGTTCCGCGGCGAGAAACGACTTCCGGCACAGCTCGGCATATTTGCCACCTTGGGCAAGCAGCGTCTCATGCGTGCCCTGCTCAATGACCTCTCCCGCTTCGAGCACGTAGATGTGGTCGGCATTGCGGATGGTCGACAGGCGATGGGCGATCACAAACGCCGTGCGGTTGGCCATGAGGTGGTCGAGCGCGTCTTGAATCAACCGCTCGGTCTCGGAATCGACCGATGCCGTAGCCTCATCGAGCAAAAGGATCGGCGCATCCTTCAACAAGGCCCGCGCGATCGACAGGCGTTGTTTTTCACCGCCCGAAAGTTTTACCCCGCGCTCGCCGACATTGGTGTCGAGCTGTCGTGGCAAGGCGCTCACAAACATCTCGGCATGCGCCGCTTTCAAGGCCGCCCACATTTCATTTTCCGAGGCATTTCTTTTGGCCAGCAAAAGGTTCTCCCTCACCGTGCCATTGAACAAAAACGGTTCCTGTGTCACATAGGCCATGCGCCCGCGCAAGGAGGCCTTCGACAGCTCGCCAATCGACACGCCATCAATGGTGATCCGGCCGGAGTTGATTTCATAAAACCGCGCCAGCAGCGACAGCACGGTCGACTTGCCAGCACCGGTCGATCCCACCAGCGCGATCGTACGCCCAGGCTCGGCCTCAAGCGACACGCCGCGCAGGGTCGGCTGATCCTGATACGAAAACGAAACATTTTCGAAACGCACATGGCCCTTGATTTCTGCCGGCAAATCTTTTCCGGCCACCGCATGCGGCTCGTCCTCGGAATCGAGAATCTCAAACACGCGGTCCGCCGCCGCACGCCCGGAAAGCAGCATTTGGTTGAGCGAGTTGAGCCGGTCGATCGGTTCGTAAAAAAGCGCCAGAAACAGCAGGAATTTCGTAAAGTCGCCAATCGACAGCTCGCCTTTCATCACCGCCGCACCACCAAAGCCCAGCACCAGCACATAACCCACCATCCTCAAAAACGACATGCCCGGCGAGTATAGCGCCCACCACTTCATCATTCGCAATGTCGTCACGCGAAGCTGGTCGGAAAACTGGTTGAACCTTTCATGTTCCGCAGCTTCTGCGGCGTAGGCCTTGATCTGTCGCACGCCCGAGATGTTGTCGTGCAGTAAGGCGTTGAGGTCTGATGCTGCATCTCGCTGATTGCGATAGCGATCCCTTCCCTTGGTCGAATAAATCCACGCGCCCACCGCCAGTAGGGGCACTGGCAAAGTCGCCCATGCCGCAACCGCCGGGTTGAGGATGAAAAGAAAAATTCCGATTCCCAAAACCTGCAGCGCCGCGACCAAACCCTGCTCGATGCCATCAATGAGCACACGCTCCATGTTGGTCACATCCTCGACCACCCGCGTCATGATGTCGCCCGTGCGTTTTCCATCAAACCAAACGAGCGGCAATTTCTGGATCTTGTTGTAAAGGTCCGAGCGGATGTCGAAAATGACCTTTTGCTCAAAGGTGTTGTTCACGAAAATCCGCAACGCGTTCAATCCGTCCTTAAGCAAAAACCCCGCCAGCGCCACCAGCGTCCAAAACAAAAACTCATGATGCCTCGACGGGTCCGGAATCACCTTGTCGATCACATGACCTGTGGCGTTCGGGAACACAAATACCGCCAAGGTCATGCCCACGGCACAAAACAACTGCACCAAAGCCATCACCGGATAGCGCCGGAGATAGGAAAAAACCCGCAGGATCGATTTCATGCCCCGCGAGCGATGCCCGCCTCCGGGGCATTTGTAAAGCACCGCCCGCGGGAACTTTGGGAACCCTAAATTTTGCATTGCAGCCACGCCATGCTTTGCCTAGTTTGTTCGCCACAGCGTTTTTTTTCGAACCCACCCCGAATCCCTTTCAACCCCATGGCCAAAATCCTCGGCATCATCACGGCGATCGTGCTCGCCCTCGCCGCACTCGTCGCCTCGAAAAACAAGTCCGCCTACGAATCGGAAATCGCCAATGTCGCGAGCGAAAAGGACACCCTTGGCAAGGAACAAAACCGCCTCAAAACGGCCCAATCGACCTACAAGAAAACCACCCCGCTCGCCGAAGCCGAAGCGGAAATCGCCGAACTCGAAAAAAGCGTCGAATCCCAAACGAAACGCAACGAGGAACTCAAACAGGACTTCGACGCAAAAACCGCCAAGGTCGCCGAAAACAAAAAACAGCTCGACGAGATCCGCGAGAAGACCAGCAAAGTCGGCGACATCAGCGCCCTAGCCACGAAAATGCGCGCCGCCAAAACCGAAATGGAAGAGCTCGCCCAATCGGCCGCCAGCGCCGAAGCCAAACTCGCCAACCTCACCGCACAAAACAAACAGTGCGAAAACCAAACGGCCGCCCTCAAACAGAAGTTCGAAGTCATGCGCAGCGGACAATCCCTGCCCAGCCTCAACACCC
>JBIKIK010000203.1:0-3093 GCA_044361655.1 Luteolibacter sp.
AAGCATCCAGCCAATCTCCCACAGCGCGGGATTTTCTGGATCGCATTTCCATCGCTCATGCCATGGCTCCCAAAGCCGGCGCACGCGTTGCATTTTTTCGAGATCCTTGGCCAATGGCAGTGACTTGATCCGCCCCAACCGCGAGCGGATCGCCTTGAACCGACGCGGATAATCGCGCAGTCCCGCAAAGCCCGCACGCCACGCGAATCGTTCGCGCATCAACCACCCGAGCTGCTCATCAAGATCCGCCGCGACCACACCAAGGTTGCGATCGGCGCGGTGCTCATCGATCCACGCGCATATCCCCGCCAGCGCTTCGACCACTTCGTCGAGCGTCGCACCAATGACCTTGGCCGCATCAAACCAATGACCTCGTCGTGATTTGCCGAGCTCGCGAAATTCATCCGGCGATCGTGGGAAACTGCCGCCGACCACACCTTCGGCAGCGAGCAAAATCAAATCGTCGATCACCGTGCCACCTACGCCGAGACGCGGCAACTCGACCTTCGCCATCAGGCCGATCGGAAATTTCTTCCGCAAGTGCTCCACCTCTCCCGCATGTGCGATGCACAGCAATCGCGCGCCACCTGCACGATGCGACTCACGCGCCTCGGCCTCGCTCACAAATGCCCGCACGCCGACACTGCCTTTTTCATCAACCAATGCCGGATACGCAAATCCACCGGGCGTCGCCACCCGCTCGGGCAGTTTCTCCCCATCCCAACTGCTCATGCCACTGCGTTCAAGATCCTCATTCGCCGCCGCTTCAAATCGCTGCCTCATCCTCTCGCCAAGTCGCAACTTCAACTCCGCCACATCGGTGCCCAGCGCCAACTCCTCGCCCTCATCATCGCAGACCCAGACCTTCGTCACCAGATGATCGGGCAGCCGCGAAAAATCATACGCATCCTGCGGCACATCGACATCAAGTCGCTCGCGAATGAAGTCCGAAAGCACCACTTCGATCGCCGCATCCTTCGGCGCAAAGGCCCATAGTTCGACAAAGGCATCCGCCAGCGATGCAATCGGCTGGCAAACACGCCGGTAATCCTTCGGCAGCGATCGCAGGATCAACTCAACCCGCTCGCGCAAATGACCATCCACACCCCATGCCGGCAACCACTCGGGCAACTTCGGCAGTTGATCCACATGCACCCCGATCGTCACCCCATCATCACGCTCTCCCGGCGCTGTGCGGTAATAGACGGAATAGCTCTCACCCTCATGCAAAATTTCATCGGGAAATCCATCGACTCCATGGTTTTGCAATTGCTCATCTACTATCGCCCGCAGCCCAGCGATTAAGGCCTCCTCGTGCTGCGACAACCACTTATGAAATGCCGCCGCCGTGTGCACTTCCTGCGGGATGCGCTCCTCGCAATACGCCACCACGGCATCCTCATCCCACACACCTGCCGGCCGACGCAACTTGTCCTCGATCGTACCGACCTCCTCACGCAAGTCGTCGATGAAATCGAGAAATCTCCCACGCTTGCGCAAACCACCGCCCAACAAACCCTCGCGCACAAAAACCGCATGCGCGAGCTTTGCATCCACTCTTCCGTAATGCACTCGGCGACCCATCACCACCGCCAAGCCACCGCACACCACACGCTCCTTGCCATACACCGCGCCCTGAGCCTCATCCCAACGCGCCTCACCATAAATGCTGCGACACAAATGCGGTGCCACCTGCTCGACCCACTCGGGATCAATCCGCGCCACGCGCCGCGCCCACAAACGCGAAGTCTCCACCAACTCCATCGCCACCACCCATTCCCAGCGTTTCGGCGTACCAAACAAACCCGATCCCGGAAACACCGCAAAAAATCCACCCGACGCACTGCGATAAGCTTTGTTCTCACGATCCCACAATCCGAACTGCCGCGGCACACCCGCCAACAATGATCGATGAATCGAAGCATATGGATACGCATTCTCCGCCGCATCCTTGCCACCACCGTGCTTCAAATGCGCCGACTCAGCATCCGCCAACTCATCCACCACATTCGACCACTCGATCACACGCCGCATGTTGATATACGACGCCGCCGCAAATTTCCTCAACGCATTGCGCCGCCACTTTCCGCGCTCATCACGGAATGGCTGAAGCGCGTTCCACATCCGCAAGATGCCAATGAAGTCACTCTCCGCATCCTTCCACGCGGCATGCGCCTCGTCGGCCTCGCGCGCTTTTTCCGCAGGCCTCTCACGCGGATCGTTGGATTCCAAAAATCCGATGATCGGCAAAATTTCCGCCAAGCAATGTTCCTTGCGCGCCTCAATGATCATCCTCGCCAACCTCGGATCGACCGGCATGCGCGCCATCTCGCGACCGTAAGCGGTTAGCTTCCTTTCGCGATCGAGCGCGCCGACCTCACGCAGCGTGCGATACCCCTCGGCTACAGCCTTCGGCGATGGAGCATCAAGAAATGGAAACTCATCGATCTCCGGCAAACCCAGCGACTTCATTCGCAAAATCACCCCCGCCAAAGAACTGCGGCGAATCTCGGGATCGGTGAACTCCGCGCGCCCCTCAAGCTCCAGCTCCTCATACAACCTCACGCACACCCCATCGCGCACTCGCCCGCAGCGGCCCTTTCTCTGACGCGCACTCGCCCGACTCACCGGCTCGACCAACAAACGCTGCACACCCTTGCCCGGACTCCACCGACTCACCCGCGCCACACCGGTATCAATCACGCATGCGATGCGCGGAATCGTCAGCGATGTCTCCGCCACATTAGTCGCCAAAATCAAACGCCGCAATCTTCCCGGATGAAACACCCGTTGCTGATCCGCAAGACCCAACCTCGCAAACAATGGCAGCACTTCGGTATCGCGAAATTTCCTCCCCTCAAGCACCTCCGCACACTCGCGAATCTCGCGTTCACCCGGCAAAAACACCAACACATCGCCACGCGGATCCACCCCACCCAACCACTCAACCGCACGCGCGACATGCTGCGGCATTTCCTCGTCATCCGACGGCGGCAGGAAAAACTCTGATACGGGAAACATCCTCCCCGGCGCTTCAATCACCGGCGCTGCCACACCATCGATCGTGAAAAATTCCGCAAACGATCCGGCATC
>JBIKIK010000204.1:0-3089 GCA_044361655.1 Luteolibacter sp.
CCGCCGCCGAAAAACTCCTCGCCACCAATCGCGCAGAACTCGACCGCCAGATGAAGCGCGATATCGAAAGAACCTCACGCCAAGGCCGCGGCGCCATGGAGTCGGTCGTCAGCGCGGTCAACCAAGACTGGGGCTTCCTCGTCATCGCCGCCGGATCCAACTCGGGCTTCACCCCACAAACACCGCTCATCGTCGAGCGCGATGGCAAAGCCATCGGCCGCGTCCGCCCCTCATCGGTCGAGCCGACCCAGACGATCGCCGAGATCGACCTCAACACGCTCGCCACTGGCGTGCGCCTGCAACCCGGCGACCGCGTGATCACCGCTAAGCCGTCCTCAAACTGATTTACTCACTCGGCCGCTGTCAGGAATCCGATCCCTCCCCACACCGCCATGAAACTCCTCTCCCTCGTCACCGCGCTTTTCGCCCTCTGCTCCTGCGCCGAAACACCGGAAAAAAAACCGGTCGGCCCCTCATCGGAAACGAGCAAGATCCCATGGAATACCCAAGTCCCTGGGCAAGGCATGGGCCAGTTCGGCATGATGCCCCAAAACCAGCATCGCAGGTAAAGGATACTCTCGTGCGGTTGCGGAAATTTTCGCAACTCACAACCTTCAGTCGCGGTGATACGGCGACCCACTCCTCAGCGTCTCAACGCGGTAAAGTTGCTCGAGCAACACCACCAAGGCCAACTCGTGCTGCATCGTCAGCGGCGAAAGCGAGAGCACCATCCCGCACGCATCACGCAACTCCGCGCTGTGACCATCGGATCCGCCGATCAGAAATGACAACGACTTGATGTCACCGCGCAGCGCCAAGGCATCGAGCCGACCGGTAAACTCGCGGGTCCCGAGCAGTTCACCCCGCTCATCAAGCGCGACTCGATACGAGCCGCGCGAGCGTTCCAACAATCGCCCGGACACTTCCTCGCGAGTGCCGGATTTCACCACCTCCATGCCATAAGCCCCGTATCGGCCGAGCCGCTTGAGGTATTCATCCACCCCAAGCCGGGCATAAGCGAGCGCCGGACGCCCGGAGACGATGATTTGAACTTTCATGACGGCCATCGGAGCTTGCCGGATCATGCGGCGAGAGCCAACATCAATCGTTCATGAAACGCATCAGCACCCTTGCACTCTTCGCCCTTAGCGCATGCTCACCATCGATCGGACCCGTGGTTCCGAAAACTCCGGTCGAACGCAAAATGATCGGACTCCTACAAAAGTTCGACCGCTGGGACGATGACGGCAACGGCCAACTCGACCGCAACGAACTCGCCGAAGGCCTCGCCGGCAGTGGTCACTCACCCGATGGGGTGATGGAATTTTACGACACCAACCGCAACGGGCTGATCTCACTCAAAGAAGCGCAAAGCGCGTACAGCCGCGCGCCGGAAGCCGACGCACGCATCAAGTCCCGAGCCGCAGGCAAGCAATGAGCGACACCTACGAATCATCGAGGTTGCTCGACGAATATCTGCTCTTTCACTACGCTTCCGCCGACGAAGTGTTGCCACCGGATGTCGCGTGGCCCGCAGCGATGCGCGACGCACTCGGGTTCACCCGCCGCACCGTGTCGCATTTTTCAAAAAGCACGGCCACCAGCGCACTCGACATCGGCTGCGCGGTCGGCGGCTCGACCTTTGAAATGTCGCGATCCTGCGAAAGCGTCATCGGCATCGATTTTTCACACTCGTTCATCAATGCCGCCGAAACACTTCGCCTCGGAGAAAGCATCCCCTACCGGCGTCTTGAAGAAGCCCAACTCACCACGAAACTTGTCGCCCACACCCCGCCAGACATCGACGCCAGTCGCATCCACTTCCACCACGGCGATGCGATGAATCTTCCCACATCGCTCGGCAGCTTCGATCGCGTGCACGCCGCCAACCTCGTCTGCCGTTTGCCGGAACCACTGCGATTTCTCAAACGCCTGCCCTCACTGGTCAATCCGGGCGGCGAACTCGTACTCGCCACGCCCTGCACCTGGCTATCTGAATTCACTCCGCCGCAAAACTGGCCGACCGGCTCAACATTCGATTGGCTACACGAATTGCTCAGCCCCGACTTCGAGCTTCAGCACCAATGCGACGAACCATTCCTGATCCGCGAAACCGCCCGCAAATTCCAGTGGTCGCGCTCACTCGTCACCACCTGGCACAGGAAATAAGGCACCTTCTTCACAGGCAGGGACCTTTTTGCCTTTGCTTCGCTCCGGCCATGCCAAGTCCGCTTCGCGGTGCCGAAAAAATACCGCAAATGCGGCAGTAGCATTCCGCAAAGGTCCGCTCCGGTAGGGTGACGCGGCCTCGCGGCGCCGCAATTTCCGCCGCAGGCGTCAAAGCGGAAAGGATGCCCTCGCACCCTTGAAGAAGCCGCTTTTTCATTTCTGCTTTCTGCTTTCTGCTTTTCTCAAGGAACCAACAAAACCTTGCCATTGCGATCGGCATCTTTGAGCCGCAGCAATGCCGTCGGCCATTCCTCAAGCGAAAAAACCGAATCCACTTTCTGCACCAAGCGCCCGGCATTCACCAGCTCCGCCAACTTTTCATAAGTCGCCCGCACTTCTTCGCAAGGCGCCTGCTCCAACCACTTGGTGACCCACAATCCACGCACACTGATATCGCGAAAAATCAGCAACCCATTTGGTAGCGTAAGCGGCTTGCGCGACATCGCGCCGTAAGTAATGTGCGCACCTCCCTCTTCGAGCAGCTTCATCAATCGCAGCGCGCTTTCGCCGCCCACCGCATTGAATGCCAAACGCGCGGTCGCACCACCGAGATGCTCAAGTGCCTCCGCCACCGCCGCATCTCCATCGGGCAACACGATATCACCACCCAGCTCGCGAAGTTCATCCACCAAGTCGGCTCGCCGCACCAAGGAAACCGTGCGCACACCACACTCACGCGCCAGCTGTATCACGCAGCGGCCGACCGCTGAATTTCCCGCATTCTGCACCACACAATCACCGGGCTTCAACGCAGCAAAGCCATGCAGCAACCTCCACGCGGTCGCCGGATTCACCTTCATCATCGCCGCCTGACGCATGTCGATGCCCTCGGGCAAAGCAAACAGGACATCCTCCGGCAC
>JBIKIK010000205.1:0-3085 GCA_044361655.1 Luteolibacter sp.
AACGGGCCACGCGGCTTTTCTTTTCGATCGGCAGCGTTGCGACTGGCGCAAGGTATTCGCCGAGCGCGAAGGCTTCCATGAGCCGTTGTGATGCCGAGTGAAGTTCGTTGCGCGAAAGCATGAGGTCGAATGCCTCGACATATTTTCCGGCTTCGCGAATCGCTTCGTTGGAAAGCGCATCGAGCGAAGCGACGGTCGGGCTCACGCCAACCGATTCAGAAAACAGCCGAGCAACATCCGAGTTCTTGTCGATGCGCAGCGCTGTGTCGCCATCCTTCCAGATCTGATTGTAGAAACGCGCGGCCATCAGCACATGTTCGTAGCGCCGCTGCACGAACCATTGGATCATGCTCACCTGGTATTGCGCCTTGGTGCGCAGCGTCTGCGCTTCGGTGCGGGCAATGTTGGCTTTTTTCAGTACTTCGATCTCGGCGATGCGACGCAGTGTGTCGGTGTACTTGAGCGAGTTGTTGCCATTGCCATCGTTGGGGGTGGAAGTTTTTCCGGGGGCCGCTTTGCCGTCCTTGCCGGCACCGACGGGCTTTGATTTTTCGAGTTCGTTGCCTTTGTCATGGCGCGCCACCCAGTCGCCACTCGAGATGATCGCCTGCTTTTCCTCCTCGATGGTCTCGTTGAGTTTTTTGAGTCCGTTGACATCCTGCTTGGCGAGCATCGCCATGTAGATCGACTCCGCGAGGGAGCCGCAAAGATTCGCATCGCCGGGGTAAGACGAAGCGGTGGGCAGGAGCTTGAAGGCCGCGTAGAGATCGGGCTTTTGATCGCGCAGTGGAGAGATCGTATTGAGAATTTCGGCTATCGTTCTGCGGTAACGCGAGGCCGCCTCGTTGCTTTCCGGTGGTTGGCTGAGAAACTTGTCGAAGCGCGCGCGCAGTAAACGATTGTCGCCGAGCGGGATGGCCACGCCGCCGACGGTGATCGTCTCGGCCGATGGGTCGAGCAGCGGGATTTCCTGGCCCAGCGGATTTTTTATGTTCGCTGCCGCGGGCTTGCTTGCGGTGTCGCTGACGGGTGCCGGCGCATCGGCGGGCTTGTTTGCGGGCGGCTGCGTGTAGACTTGGGCGTGGGCAAGTCCGGCCAAGGCGAATGTGATGGCGAGGTGCGGTTTCATGGCGCGGGCTTGATGATTCAAAGTCGGTTCACACCGGTAGCAACGGCGATGCCGCCATCCTGGAAATTTACTTTGAAGGAATACTTTTGTCGGGTCTCGAGATTGAGTTTCGCCAATTCCACCGGAATGCGAATGCCGACAAATTCAGGTCCGCCAGGCGTATCGATGCGCACGCTGACAACCTGCCCGCGGTCACTGGTCCATTGGAGTTTCTCATCGATCTCGCCATGGATCACATAGTCGTTTCCGCGCAGGCTGTTGCCATTTTCCAAAAGCTCACGCACATCGAGCACGGCAACATTTTCAAATGCGGCGGGCTTTTTGCCGATGAAGGACTTGCCGGCAAAAATCGCGGCCGCGATCGCAGCGATGAGCCCGATCAAAATGCCGGGGTGGAGACTGGAACTTGCGCGTCGTGCCATGGTGGATTGCGATTGATGAATTGTTAATGCCTGAGCTTGCTGAAATCGAGCGGTAAAAATCGGGCGATCAATCCCACTGCGGTTTAGAGCTGCCATACCATGCAAGTGCGAGAGCCACCGCAATGTGGGCCATCAATGCGGCAAAGCAGGCATCGCTTGGCGAAAGCCCGGTATCGATGACCGATCTTACCGCCGCGTGAACCTGACCCTGCAGGGCCTCGACCGAACCCGACCACGCCCAGTAGGCGGAAACAAACGGACGGGTGAAGGCCTCGATTTTTTCCGGCAGCGCAAGCACCGCGCCGGAAAGCGGCAGCTGGAAGCCAACCAGATAAATCGACATCAGCGACGCCTGCTCAGCCGTGCGCATGAGCGATGAAATGGCTAGGCAGATAGCGGTCATCGACGCATTGATCAAAAGCAGGAAGCCGGCGTGTTGGATGAAGTCGCCGCGGAATGGGCCGAAGAAATTCACGAACACCGCCATCCACAAGGACTGCGCGATAACGAGGCACGCGAGAAACAAAACTTTCGATGCGAGGTAAGCCGAGGGCCGGAGTCCACCGAATTTTTCCTTTTCGTAAATTTGCCGTTCGCCGGCGATTTCGCGAGCGGCGTTGTTGGATCCCATCAATGCGAGTAGCACCACCTGGAACATGATGATGCCCGAGACGGCGGATCCCACTTTTGCCTGATCTGCCCGCACGCTTTGCTGTTCTTGGATCTCGGTGAAGACATCGCCCGGCCGCGTGTCGGAGAAACGGCGGATGTTGCCCGAGGCCTTGTCGCTGAAGAGCGTGACGAGCATCGGAAACACAATGAGGATCGCGAGTTGCAGCAGCACTTGGCCGCGGTCGCGGAAGAAGATGCGCAAGCGCCGCGACAGCAAAGTGAAGAGTTGGCTGGAAAATCCCGGCAAGGGCAGCGGCTCGGTTTCGATGGCCGGCATTTTTGATCGGCCATCGTTGGCCTGCTTGCGTGCCAACATGCTCTGGTACGACTCGCGGTGCTTGTCCCACGATTGCTGCCAACGATCGGATGCTTGTGCGGCAAGGCGCGGGTAAACCTCCTCGGCACTGGCAGCGGAGAAATAATGCGTCAACTGATCGGGCGGACCATGATAGGCGACTCGGCCTTCGTGCAGGACGAGGATCGAATCATACAGCTCGAGATGCGCGAGCGAGTGCGTGACCGAAAGCACGATGCGACCGTCCTTGCGTGATAGGTCACGCAAAAGATGCACGATCTCGCGCTCAGAACATGGGTCGAGCCCGGAGGTGACTTCATCGCAGAGCAAAATCTTCGGATCGGACACCAGCTCCATCGCCAAGCCGAGTCGACGCATCTGACCGCCGGAAAGCACCTTGACGCGGCGGTCGCCGATTTCAACAAGGCCGGTTTCTTCGAGTGCCTTGTCGATGCGCGAGCCGATCGCTTCGGCATCCGCATCACCCACCCGCAAGCGCGTCGCGGCTTCGATCGATTCATCAACTGTCAGCGTGTCATACGCGATGGAAAATTGCGGCACATAGCC
>JBIKIK010000034.1:0-10810 GCA_044361655.1 Luteolibacter sp.
CCGAATTTTTGCTTCTCGGCATCGGTCATTTTTTCGATGCGTTCCTTCTCGGCTTGTTGCACCGCCTCGTCGTCGAGATTGAGGGATTTGAACTCGGCGAGGGCTTCCTCCGCCTCCTGCAGGCGGCGGGCGATGACGGTGGTGACAGTTTCGCGCAACTCGGCGGGGCGGTTGAGACTCTGGTAGCAAGTAGCGAGCTTGAAGCCGAAGCGGTGCTCTAGCGGCCAGCGGTCGTAGAGTCGCTGGAGGATGGCGAGGGCTTCGGTAAAGATGCCGCCATCGAGGTAGGCCTGGGCGAGGTTGTAATCCAGCTCGCGGACGGTTTGTTCGAGGGCGACGGATTGATCGGCATCCGGCGCGTCGATGTAGCCGAGGGCGACGAGTTGATCGAGCGCAGCCTTGGAATCATCGGCGGAAATTTGCTTATCGGGCGGATGCATGCCGTGGTCGCCAGCGCGCTGGTCCCAGCTCGGGATGCGCTGAATGTCGGCGGGGCGGTCTTCGTAGATGTCGAGCAGGACTTTTCCATCCATGTCCTCGCCGATGGGTAGGCCGAAGAGGTGGAGCAGCGTGGGGCAAATATCGAGCAGGTTGGCGCCGTAGATGCGCTCGTCCTTGCGAATGCCGGGGCCTTTGGCGGCGAAAATGCCGAACTGGCGGTGCTCGGCGGCGGGGCCGGCGGGCTCGCGCGGGATGTTGCTGAGGCGCAGGTCGTCCGGGTGGAAGCCGTGATCCGACATGAGGATGACGGTGGTGTCCTCGCCGGCAAGGGCGAGCAGGGTGCCGAGCATCGCGTCGTGGTAACGGTAACCGGCTTCGACGCAGTAGTTTAAAACCTGATAATCCCAATCGCTCACCTGTGGGCGCTGCGGCGGGTGGTATTTCATGAAGGCATGGCCGAAGTGGTCGATGGCGTCGTAATAGACGCACATCAGATCCCATGGCTCGTTCTGGATCAGGGCGGTGGCGGCGCTGTGGATGCTGGTGCAGTCGGCGATGATTTTGGCCAGCGAGCTGATGCGCGGATCTTTGCCCACTTTGTCGAGATCCTCGCGGCCCATCCCTTCGATGCCGGGGAGGAAAGGGCGAAGGTCATCCTCCATCAGCTCTGCCGGGTGGAAGCGGAGATCCTTGAGGTGCGGAATGAGCCGCTCAGGGTGAATGGTGCCGGGCTTGAGCGGCCATTTTTCCGGCTCGTAGGTCGAGCCGTGGGCTTGCTGGTAGTCGTTGGAAACCATCACGCCCTTGGAGAGCGGCTCGGCGGGATTGGACGGCCACCAGCCGATGGTGATGGTGTTTTTTCCCTCCTGATTGAGCATGTTCCAGACGGCCTTGGTCTTGCGGGAAAGATTGGTGACGGGGCGGATGGACCCCGTGACGGGATCTGGCTCGGAAAAGCCGTGAACGCCGTGCTTGTAGGGCCGCTTGCCGGTGGCGATGGAGGTCCACAGCATCGGCGAAAGGCAGGGTTGGAGCGTGGCGATGTTGCCCATGACGCCAGACTCGATGAGGCGGGCGAGGTTCGGCATTTTCCCGGCATCGATGAGCGGGTTGATGACTTTCCAATCGGCGGCATCCCAGCCGATGAGGAGGACTTTGCGCGTAGGATCCAGGACGGGTGCGGAAGACGCGCTAGAGTGATTGGTCGATGACATCATGGAAGGTATTGAGGGCGAGTGCAACGATCGCAAGGGCAAGCGCTTGGATGGGTCATGATGGGAGTCTGCATCATCGGTCAACCCAGCAGCGGAGCAAAATGGAAAATTTTCGGAAATGGGATAGCGAATAGCGCACACGGAAGACATCGAATCCGCCGCGGCGCATGCGCAAGAGGACTTCGTGATAGATCGCGCCCATGATGCGCGCCGGCAGCAGCGCCTTGCGGTCGCGTGGTGGCAACAGCGCCTCGGCTTCGGCAAAAAAATCTTCCGCGCGGCGGGCCTCGAAATCCATCAATGCGAGAAACGCGGCACTTGTGGATTTTTTCGCCAGATCGTTTTCCGTGCAGCCGAAGCGTGCGAGATCCTCAAGTGGCAGGTAGATGCGACCACCATTCGCGAGGTCTTCGCCGACATCGCGCAGGATGTTGGTCAACTGCAAGGCCCGGCCAAGCGCGATGGCGTATTTTTCCGAATTCGCATCAACGCATCCGAAAATTCTGATGGAAACCAAGCCCACTGCGCCGGCGACTTTCCAGATGTAAGCATCGAGGTCCGCCCATGTGGCAAAGCGGCGCGGCTCGAGATCCATGCGGCAGCCGTCGATGATCGCCGTGAGAAGTTCATTCGGAATCGCGCGGCGCTCGCGCAAATCGATCACTTGTTTTTGCAGCTCCGTCGGATTTGAAAATCCATTCAGTAGGCCGTCGCGCCATGAAAGCAAGGCTTGCTCGCGCTGCGCGAGTGGCGCGCTTGGATCATCCGCCAGATCATCCATCGTGCGGCAAAACGCATAGAAAACGACCATGTCGTCGCGTCGGTCGCGAGGCAGGATGCGCAGCGCGAAGGCTAGATTCGACTTTGCGCGCCGGGTGATTTCCGCTGCGTCCGACACGATTTTTGTTTTCAGCGGATGAAGCCCCAGTGCCCGGTGGTCACCGGCCAGAGCGAGAAGAGTGCGGGTCCGACGAGGTTGAATTCCCTGACCGGCCCCCAGTAGCGCGAGTCGAGTGAGTTGCCGGTGTTGTCGCCGAGTGCGGCGTATTCGCGCATGCCAGGTCGGGCATTTTTGCCGGCGAGCGAGAGCTTGTCGTCGGGGCTGGCGAGGTATTGGGAAATGGTTTGCGAGCGACCCAGCAGCTCGCGTGAATCGGCAAGCGCGTAACCATTCGGGTTGATCGCAAAATCACCTTCGCCATGGATCACGCGCTGGATGCCCGGTTCCTTGGCGATCCGGCCATCGATGAGCAGATTGGGTGATTGGATTTGCAAGGTGTCTCCCGGCACGCCGCAGAGGCGTTTGATGTAGTGCGAACCGGCTGCCTGTTCGCCACTGCGTTCGTGAATGCCGCGGATGCCGAGGGTGTCGAAGACAAAAACTTCGCCGCGTTCGGGTTTGCGGAAGTGATAGGAAAATTTGTCGACCAACACGAGGTCGCCGGAGTCCACCGTGCCTTCGCAGATCACCGTTCCTTTTGGCAAAAGTCCGCCGTTGCGGCTGGCGGTCTGGATTGCGGCGGCGAGTCCGATCTGTGTGCAAGGGTTGGTGGGTGCGGGCAGACGCAGTGGCGGCGAGTCGGTGAAATGCAATTCCGAGCGGCTGAAGAAATGCATGAACTGAACATCACGGATGTCGACCCGGTTTTGGGGCGTGACCGCGAGGAAGCGATCCTGATCATTCACCACTCGCACATAGCTTCGCCCGCGAAGGACTTTTTCCACAAGGCGTTGCGGCAGCGATGGCCACTCGGCATGTGGCAGGGGCTTGCCGATGATGCCATTCAGCGTTGGCTGCATCGACCCCGTCGGAATGCGGAACGGCTGCAAGTAGTAGGCCCGCAAGCCGAGCGCGATGACAATCGCTACAAACATCACTTCGACATTTTCCTCAAACCACCCGAGTGGCTTTTCGTGCGGCAGGGAATTTTCGCATGCTGCGTTGAGCATCTTCGACGCCTCGGCGGTCTTTGTTTTGTCGCCCGACTTGATGGCTGCCAGCAGATCGTTTCTGCGTGATTCGATTTCGGCGACGAGGCCCTCCTTGAGCAGGTCGTGTTTGTAATTCACAAACTTGCGCGCGCCCTTCGCCATTTGCAGGGCCTCACTTTTCCACTTCGGCGTGAACATGGCGCATTTTCACCACCCGCCAGCGGTTCCTGCAAGCATGGAGAATGCCGTCATTTCCAACGCTCAATGATTTCACCGAGATACGACCTCGCGTCGCGGGCGCGCTGCATGATGCAGGTCGGGCAATCACCGCTGTCGGCAAGCTCAAGAATCAGGGCGCCTTGGAAATTCCATTGGCGCAACTGGCGGACGAGCGAGATCCAATCGATGGCCCCCTCGCCCGGCGAAAGGTGCGTGTCGCTATCGCCGAGGTTGTCGTTCACATGCAGCATGCGCAAGTGACCGGAGAGTTTGTGCACGACCGTGCGGAGGTCGCGCGAAAGAAATGCATGGCCCGTGTCGAGGCAGGTGCCGACATTGGTTTCGCGGATCGCACCGAGCAGGAAAAGCATGTCACTCACATGTCCGAACATCAGGTGCGGCAGCATGTTTTCCAACAGTAGCGTGAGGCCCAGATCGCGGCAGTGCGCGGCAACGAGGTTGAGCGAATCTGCGGCGAATCGCATCCGGTGATACCATTCCTCGGGCGGTGGTTTGCCCTCACGCTCGGGACCAGGATGCAGTACAACATAGCGCGAATGCAGCGTCGATGCCGCATCACAGGCGGCAAGCATCTCGCGCACGGCTTCGGCGCGCAGCAGTGGATCGGGCGACGAAATGTCGATGCGCTCGGCGAAGGGCGCGTGAAACGAATTGGCTTCGATGCCAAGCGATTGCATGAGGTTGGCCGCTTCGCGCACATGCTTGGGGTCATGGTAATCGAGATGGCTGGGAAACGAGCAGACCTCGATGAGGTTGAATCCGCCGTCGCGCACCATGGGCAGCGCTTCGAGGATGTCGGTTTTGTAAAAGCATCCGGTGGAGATGCCGCAGGGCCATGCGTTCATGTGGATTCGGGATGAAGGTTGAAGGTTTTGCGGAGCTCGTCGCGCAGCGGCTCGAGCGAGCAGCCGTGCGGATGCCAGCAAAATTGTTTTTCCTGCTGCGAGACGCAGTTGAAGTCGATCGCGCTGTCGAGCCGCTCGGCTAGCTCGCCGGCAAACAGGCGCACATAAAACTCCGCGCGCTGCGACGGATCGTACTCGACCCATTTGTCCTGCCAGCCGAATGCCGGATTTTCAAACTTCGATCGGATCAAGCCCGCGATGTGGCGCGGGTGCCAACCGCTTGCGAGCAGGCTGCGCGTGACGAGTTGCATGCCGCTGGGCTTGAGCAGAAGATCATTGGGAAAGCTAAGCACATGGGCAGCGCAAGGCGGAAGTTTTTCGAGCGGCGTTCGGTCGTAGCCACTCGGCCATAGCGATGGTGGATCCTGCTGCACCGCATAAAACTGCCGATGAAAGCTGGCGAGCGACGAGCCGAGGTAATCATCGAGCAAGCGTGCGGTCCCATGTTCTTCGGATGGAATGTGAACACCGGCGCGGCGCGCGAGTGCAATGATCTCATCGGGATGATGGCGCAACTCAAGCAAGCGCGTCAGATCCATTTCGTGCAATGGCAGCGTGAAGAACTCGGTGATGCGATCCTCGATGCCGAGGCGCTCAAAGAGCCCGGAGATCCACGGCTTGCGATAGACCGTGTACGGCATGCGGATCATGCGGCTTTGCAGCGGATCGCCGTATTCGGAGATGTCGATGGAAAGCATTTCGCGCATGCCCGAATTGCCGGGGCCGACATGCTGGGCGGTGATCTCGACCGGCAATTCGCAACGGCTAGAGGCCTCCCGTTTCACGCGATGCGCAAAGTGCTCCATGAGCAATGAAACATGTGCGAAAAGCGGATCAATTTCGCGCGCGCCGCCTTCGGATGGCGTGTAAATGCCAAGTTTGGCGATGCGTTTGGCGATGGCCGACTGTTTGTGGATTTTCCAAACAAAATGATGCCCTTGGCCGGTGACCAAGTGCAGGTAGCGGATGCCGTAATTCAGCAGCCATGTTTCAATGACCTCGACCAAAGGTTCCTGCATGAGGAATGCGCCTTGGGCGTCGGTGTAGGCGGCGACGGGGTCGTCGAAGTTGACATATTCGATGTCGAGATGGATGAGCATCGATTCGCGGTCCTCAAGTGAGCGCGCGAGTTCGCAGCCGCCATCGAGCAGCTTGTCGAGATCGGCGGGCGGGTGACGGTCGAAGATCGAGGGATTTTCTGAATCGAGCCTGCCGAGAAACAAACAGGTGGCATCTTCGACGCGATGGCCGCCGAGGTATTCGACAATGCGCATGCGCACGGTCGGATCCCGCCAAATCCGATGAGAGACCGGTCGGCTTGTGCCGCGAAACAAATGCGAATGAGAGACCATGCGAACCGCTCAGGGTAACGCGCGGCGGATTTGCTGTCGAATTTTCATGCGCGTAGCGGGCATGCGCGAGCGGCGATGAAGAGTGATCAAGGCTCGCGAATGAGATCCACCCGCAGCATCAATTCGCGGCGGTAAAAATTGCAAAAACGGCTTCTTTTAAGCTATTTTTTGCCAATCCATGCCTTTGCTTCGCTCCGCGCAAGCAACTTTGATAGCCGCCCGCGGTTGTAGCGTTGGACGAGGATACATGGCAGGTTCGCCGCGATCGCGTAAGCCACGATCACGAGATCGGCCCACCACGGATTCCATGACAGGAAGAAGGCCACGCAGGCGATCGCGCACCAGTGGCATAGTTCGCCGCGGCGGGTTTCGCGGATGAAGCGTCGCAGGTATTCGGGATCGCTGCCGGTGAGTTTCGCTTTCGCAAATCCGCCAGCAAACCAAGTCGCAGCATCGGGCAGGCAGTCCTTCCAATGTTTGACGTGCAGCACATGATCGAGAAATCGGTTCTCGCAGGGACAGGGTTTGGCCATGGCATCGCGCGCAAACCAATGATCCGGCATGCGCGTGAATGCCCATGCCAGCCCGAGCTGGATCACTGGCCACGCGAGCGTGTTGATCAGTGCAATGACAAGCAGTGACGGCTCAGTCGGCATGGATGTCGCGGCCTTTCCAACGGACTTTTTTACCCGACATCATCGCCGAGCGGGTGAAGAGCGCAAAGAAGAATGCGAGCGGCAATGGATAGAAGGCGAGGTTCGTCAGGCGAAACGAACCTAGCATCCGGCCGATCCAGATGACTTGCAAAGCCGCCAGCGCGCAGGCCGGGGCCCACAGCCGCCACTCGCCGCTCAGGCATCCGGCCAGCGGTGGAATGATCAGCGCACTCATCCATGCGATAACCAACAGCAATGAGTTGCGCGGCGTGTGATTGGCGCCCGAAGCAAAACCCTTGGTCCAACCTTCAACAAGCGAGGCCATGCCATCGGCATACATGCGAAACGCAATCATGCCCCTGCCAATCATGCTTTGCACAACGATACCATGTTCGCGACAAGCGCCCGCGAGACGGAAATTTTCCAACACCCTGCCGCGCACCGATGCATGACCGCCAATGCGCTCGTATTCATCGCGACCGATCATGAGAAATTGGCCGAAAAGCCCCTGCGGCAAAGTGCCAACGCTCATCGCGAGATTGAAAAACAACGAGAGATCCTCGTGGTTTTTTTCAACCGCATGATAAGGCCCAATTGAAAACGCGCCGCCGCGATAGTGTGCGAGTACAAGATCGAGCCCACCAGCTTCGAACCAGGTGTCGGCATCGATGAAGATCAGGCATTCACCGCTCGCCGCCAGCGCACCTTGATGGCAGGCCCATGTCTTGCCGCGCCAACCCTCGGGCAGCGGCTCCGAGGTGATCACGTGCGCGCCGTACGAACTTGCAATTTCCGCCGTGCGATCCGTTGAGCCATCGTCGATCACGATCAACTCATGCAAACGCGCCTGCTGATTACCAAGCGAGGCAAGCAGCTTCGGCAGGTTGTGTTCTTCGTTTCGCGCAGGAATGATGAGCGAAACGCTACACGCGGAAAAATTTCCCGTGCCGCCTGCCGCCGCCATGCCCGCCGCCTTGAGCCGGATGGCAGTGAGCCACCCCGAAATGCAGAGCAATGCGATAGCGGCAATGAAGAAGATGAGCACTTGTGCGCGGTGTTGGGAATATAGGAAGGATCACCGATCCCACTCCACCACCTTCTTGGCGACATTCTGGCCGCAGAGGACAACCATCGGCATGCCGCCGCCGGGGTTCACCGAGCCGCCGACGAAGAAGAGGTTGGGATACTTCACGCTTTGCTTGGGGGCCTTGAAGGCAAGGTTTTTGAAGCGGTCGGAGACCACGCCGTAGATCGAACCCTTGTTCGAGTGGTATTGCTCGCGGATGTCGTGGGGTGTCCAGCAATGTTCGAAGACCACATGCTTGCGCAGGTCGGTGAGGCCCATGCGCTCGAGTTTTTCGATCACGCGGTCCTTGAAGGCCAGGTAGTCCTCGCGGGTGAGCGGCCTTTCATCGTCGATGTGCGGGATGTGCGGCAGGATCTTGAGGCAGTCGCAACCTTCGGGCGCGACCGTCGGATCGGTGCGGGACGCTGCTACTAGATATATAGTAGGATCAGGCGGCAACTGGCGTTTGCGGAAGACTGTCTTGAAATGGGTCTTCTGGTTGGCCGAGAAAAAGAAATTGTGGTGGGCAAGCTGCGGGTATTTCCGGTCGAGGCCAAGTTCCAGCACAAGGCCGGAGCAGGACGGCTCGTACCTGTCGAGCGCGCGCATGAAGGCCTCGTCTTCGAGCAGAAGTTTCTCGTAGGCCGGGATCACCTCCATGTTGGAAACCACGATGTCGGCGGCATGAAATTCGCCATTCGCGACGATGCCGGTAACGCGGCCGTTTTCTTTGCGCACCTCGCTGACCTCGCTGTTGAGATGCACGGTGACGCCAAGTTCGTTCATCAGCTTTTGGAGACCGAGCGCGATGCCGTACAGCCCGCCATCGACATACCAGAGGTCATAGCGGAACTGGATCGTCGCCATGCAGTTCATGAATGCCGGCGAGTGCAGCGCCGACGAGCCGACATACTTGATGAAATAGTCGAAAATGTCGCGCATGTGGCGGGTCTTGAGGTGCCTTGCGACACCGCCATGCATCGAGCGAAATAGATCGAATTTGAGAAATTTTCCGAGCCCGTAAAATTCGCGAAATGCCGCCGAAGTATCGAGGCCTTGCTCAAAATAGCCTTCGTTGACGAGATCGTAGAGGTCGGCGGAGTACTTGAGAAATTTTTCCACATTCGCCGGGTCCTCACCTACCTTGCGAGCCTCGGCGGCCATCACTGCGGGGTCCGGATCGAGATCGACCACCTTGCCATCCTCGAAGAAATTCCGCCAGTGCGGGCGCAGCGTGCGGATCGGGATGTAGTCGGCCATTTTCTTGCCCGAGCGTTCGAAGAGCCGTTCGAAAATGTGCGGCAGCGTGAGGATCGAGGGTCCGAGATCGAAGGTGTAGCCTTCGGCCTTGAGCACATTGAGCTTGCCGCCGATCTGAGGGTTTTTCTCGTGGATCGTGACCTTGTACCCTTCTTGCGCGAGTGAGATGGCCGCGGAAATTCCGCCAAGGCCAGAGCCGATCACGATGACATTTTTTCCGCTCATGGCTTGGCTTCTTCTTTGGTGGTGATCGCGGCGAGTTCCTGACGCGCTATGTGGTCAGACGGGTGCTCGGCGAGCGCGCGATTGAAATAATCGATGGCCTCGGCATTGCGGCCGAGCATCTTGTAAGCGACGCCAATGAAGGTGCGGCAGCTGACCGAGCCCCAGCGCGGAGTGAGCGGGTCCGTCGATTGCGTGGCCTCTTCGGCAAAAAGTTTTTCCGCAGACAGCAGTGTGTCGAGCGCCTTGCGTTTTGCTTCATCATCCTTGGCGGTGTGGAGCAGCCCGACGCCGAGCAGGTATTTGACGCGCGGGTTTTTTGCGCCGAGGCGGACCGCTTCCTTTTGATGTTGTTGCAGCATCGGCCCGTAGCGCACGGCGTTGAGCATGTTGCTGTGGATTTTCATGCCAAAAATCGTGGCTAAGAGCGCGTGGCTTTCGGAATGGTCGGCATCAAGCTCGAGGACACTCTCGAATGCCGCCAGCGCGGCCTCCATGGCGGATTTTGCTTTCGGACTCTCCTTGCCCCCGGGGCGATTTTCGATCTGAAGCATGCGGTGAAACTGTGAAATGCCTTCCCAGTATTTGTACGCGGCCGTTGTCGGTTCTTGTTTCGCCGCCTTGCCAAATAGCTCGGCGGCCTTGGTGAAACCATCGGCGTCCCATGCCTTGCAGGCGACATAGAATTCCGCAACGCCGCTCTTTGCCAACTCAACGGGCGTTTCCGCAGGCGGCTCTGCGGCGGAGGCAATCGTGAGCGTGGCAAGCAGGCTGACAAGGAGCGGACGAAACATAGCTTGACGGAACATGACGCGAACGCCTCGATGCGGCAAACAGAATATGGATTACGCTGCAATCATTGCGCGCCAGCGGGCGTTTTTTAGGTCGGGCCGTACGCTCGATGCGGGCGACCGTCGTCGGAACCTGCGGGCCTTGCTTGAGGCGGTCGAGGCAAACGAGCAAATTTTGCTCGAATCGCTGCATGCGGATTTGCGCAAAAGCGCGCACGATGCCTTTGCCTCGGAGCTTGGCATGGTCACCGGCGAGATCCGCCATGCGCTCAAGCACTTTTCCTCGTGGACGTGTGAGAAAAAAATCCGCGAATCGTGGATGGCCTGGCCGTCGAGCTCGTGCGTGCGGCCGGAGCCGATGGGCGTGGCCCTGATCATTGGCCCGTGGAACTACCCTTTGCAGTTGCTGCTCGGGCCATTGGTGGGCGCCATCGCGGCGGGCAACTGCGCGGTCTTGAAGCCATCCGAATTCGCGCCCCACACCGCTGCGGCGCTCGCGCGCCTGATCAGCGAAATTTTTCCGCCGGAATTCATCGCGGTTGTGCAGGGCGACGAAACAACGGCCGCCGGATTGCTGCGCGAGAAGTTTGATAAGATCTTTTTTACCGGCAGCACGCGCGTGGGACGCGAAGTGATGGGTGCCGCGGCGAAGCATCTCACACCGGTCACGCTCGAGCTCGGCGGGAAATGCCCGACCATCGTTTGTGCCGATGCGGATGTCGAAATCACCG
>JBIKIK010000206.1:0-3080 GCA_044361655.1 Luteolibacter sp.
AGGAAGGTCGCGAGGGCAAACAGGCGTTCCTTGAGAAGCGCGCGCCGGATTTCGGAAAATTCCCGCGGGTGCCTTGATTTTTACGGCGATTTCATGATTGCCAAATTGGCGGATGCTGGTTTAATTTTCGCCCGCCGACGGGCCCGATAGGGCTCCAAAAGCCTCATAGTGTAATGGTAACACCCCGGATTTTGATTCCGTTATTCTAGGTTCGAATCCTAGTGAGGCTACTTTTTCACCTCGGCGTGGAATGCACAGCCCGCCTCGCGCGCCGCCCTTTGCGCATCGCATGCCATCGAGCGTTCAAAATAACTCTTGGCAACCCGATACCGAGAGCTATACCCACTCCCGGCCAAATGAGCGCCGAAAATTTCCAAATCCGTTTTATCTCAAGCTGGTTTGGTTAATTTTTACCGAGGCGCCTCTTTGACCCCCGCGTCACAGGTCTAGCACATCAACAAACTACCAGAATTCATGACTGACTTTCTTCTTCTCGCCACCGATGCGACCACGACCTTGGCATCCAATCCTGCCTCGATGAAGATTTGGGCCTATGTTGCTTTCATCGGCCTCGTGATCCTGTTCCTTGCCCTCGATCTTGGCGTTTTCCACCGCGAGGCACACGAGGTTTCCATGAAAGAGGCGGCCACTTGGTCTGTCATCTGGTTGTCCTGCGGCATCGCTTTCTCTGGATTAGTTCACAAGGCCTACAACGAACACTGGCTGGGCCTCGGCCTCGACACTCCTCGCTACAATACCCATGAGCTTGCGGGGCAGGTGCCCGATCAACCCATCATCATCACCGGCGAGGTGACGGGACCCGAAGCGGCGAAGCAGTACCTCGTCGGATATGTGGTCGAGAAGTCGCTAGCGATGGACAACATCTTCGTCATCGCGCTGATCTTTTCCTTCTTCGCTGTGCCCGCGAAATACCAGCACCGAGTGCTGTTCTGGGGCATCATCGGCGCCTTGCTGATGCGTGGCGGCATGATCGGCCTGGGAGCGGGGCTGATCATGAAGTATCAGTGGATCCTTATCGTCTTTGGCGGGTTCCTTATCCTGACGGCTCTGAAGATGGCACTCATCAAGGGCAACGACGATCCCTCGCAGAACATTGCCGTGAAGCTTTGCAAAAAGTTCCTGCCGACGGTTGAATTCTACGATGGTCAGCGCTTTTTCACGAAGCGCACCGTCAAGCCGACCTACAGCACCGACCCCAAGACGGGCAAGGAAGTGATGGACCCTCCGGTCATGGGAACGCTTTCCACCCGCTGGGCGATCACCCCGCTTTTCCTGGCGCTCATCCTCGTTGAGATCACCGACCTCGTCTTCGCGGTCGACTCGATCCCCGCGATCTTCGCGATCACCCCCGATCCGTTCATTGTCTTTACCAGCAACATCTTCGCGATTCTAGGCCTTCGCGCGCTTTACTTCTGCCTTGCCGCGCTCATTGCCAAGTTCCGTTTCCTGAAGCCGGCGCTGATCCTGATCCTCGCGTTTGTGGGCGTGAAGCTCCTGCTTCTCAGCGTTCCACCTTACCTCGATGTCTTCGGGCTCGACCCGCAAAAGTCGATCAAGATCGACACCACGCTTTCGCTCTTCATCGTGCTTGGAACACTGGCATTGGCGACGGTGCTCAGCGTGCTGGTTCCGGCCAAGGAGAAGGAAAAAGCGGCGTAAGGGTCTTTCCGGGGCGATTCCCGGCGGGGGCCGAAAGATAGGGAAAATCCATGTTTCCCGCTTGATTTGTTAAGGGATCCGAAATAATTCTCGTGCCCTTCCCGAATCATGAGCAGGCGCACGGACAAGGTTTCTATCCGACGAGTTTCGGCCAATCAGCGCCGGACGCGGGGGGCGTTTTCTGAAATGTTGAGCACGGCCAACCGTCGTGCTCACGAGCAGGCGAACCGTCGGAGTGACCGGCGTGAAATGAAGTCGGTGCGTGCGGCGATCGCAGCGACTGGTGAGATGGAAGATGCGATCTCGATCGAGTGGTGGAGGCGGCTTGGGAGGTGGATGATGGCGCTCTGCCTGCTGCCATTTTGCTGGGTGACGACATGGACTTTCCTGTCGCGTTTTTCGCGCGCGACCTTGGAGCGGGGGTTTTGGCATTCGACGGAGTTTTGGTATTTCGCGGTCGGCGCGCTGTTGATGGTTGGCTGGTTTTGGTCGGGTTTGATCCGATCGTTTTTCCTCTATCTGTATGTCTTGGGACATGAGCTGACGCATGTGCTTTTCGTGCTGTGCTACCGCGGCAAGGTGACTGATTTCCATGTGAGCACCGAGGGTGGCTACATCACGACCAACAAGACCAACATGCTCATCGCGTTGTCGCCGTACTTCGTGCCGTTCTGGTCGGTGGTGTGCGCGGTGATCTACATGGCGCTGAGGTTTTTTGTGGAACTGTCGCCGTGGTGGGATCTGGTGATGTATGGATTGATGGGCCTGACCTGGACTTTTCACATGGTCTGGACGCTGTGGATGATCCCGCGGGATCAGCCCGACCTGAAGGAAAACGGCACTTTTCTGTCGCTGGTGGTGATTTACCTCGCGAACCTCTTGGTGCTTGCGGGATTGCTCTGTGTGGCGGGCGATGCGCCGCTGCGTGACACGCGGGATTTTGCAAACGAGTGGCTGCGTCACGCGGCAACATGGGGCCAGCTGTTTTGGCGATTAGGAATGGAGATGCTCGTTGAAATGCGGGCGCATTGGGGGCTGTGAGGTGGGGGGCGGTTTCCGTTGGCCGGATGAGCGGCACGCCAGAGCGGTGACCGATCTTGATATCAATGCGATGTCAGGAAGGCTCGCGTTGCTCCGGCCAAGCCAATTGGGCTCGCGTTGCTCGCTTGATGTGATTGATCGCTATAGCTCCCACCGCTTTCAAACCCGGTCCTCCACTTTGCTACGGAGGGATTTTGACTCCGCTCCGCTACGTCCTAGCCAAGTCCGATTTCCTCCTCCGGAAATCGATGAAAGACCTTTGGGGCCAATGCCCCAGTGCTTTCATCCCACCCCCTCTAAGGGTAAATTCTCCTTAATGGAGAGATAAATGTTGGGTGAAAAATAAAGTGGCGGAGGGG
>JBIKIK010000207.1:0-3073 GCA_044361655.1 Luteolibacter sp.
TGGTTTTGAAAGACGCAAGACATCAAGAATCAAGAGAAGATGCGGGCACTATCTTGGGTTGCTGGCGGCAACACCAAGTCAAGTTGCCAATGGGGTAAAATGACTGTTTCAGCGAAACGCGGAGATGCAGAGCGCGCAGAGGAAAGCGCTGAGTTTTTGTGGGTGCGATGAGTGCGCGGTAAAAGATCATCCCAATTTTTCTCTGCGAAGTCCTCTGCGCTCTTTGCGCCTCTGCGTTTCGATTTTGTCCCTTGAGGAATCACGGGCGCCCCTGCTTTGTGTAGAAGAGGGGGAAGGTAAAAACTTAAAGCAGCAATGCGGAAGAAGTGGCTTCTTCTTTATCCCCAATGAACCAATCACAAATAACCAATAACCATTCCCTCATCGTTCGAGGATTTCCACTTCGTAGCCGTCGGGGTCGGTGACGAAGGCCATTTTGCGGCCGCCGGAGGAGAATTTTTCGCGCCAACCGGAGGGCCAGATTTCGATGCCGGCTTTTTCGAGTTGGTCGCAGTAGGCGATGATGTCGGGCACGCCGAGGGCGGTGTGCATGAGGTCCTCGGGGCAGGTGGCGGTGTATTCGGGAGAGTGGCAGAGTTCGAGAAAGACATCGTTGCCGGGTAGCTCGAGGAAGGCGAGACGGTTGCCTTGCGGTGAGTCTTTCATTTCGCGGGGCGTGTAGCCGAGCTGCTGATAGAAGGCGACCGAGCGGTCGAGGTCGCGCACGCGAATGCGGGTATGGAGGAATCGGATCATTGCGGGCTTATTGGAGACCATGAAGCAGGCTTTGCCAAATCCGGATTGGATGCGTGTGCGCGGATTGCGTGATTGCGCGGTGCGAAGTGCGGTGCTTTGTTGAGAATGCCATGAAAACGATTGTAGTCGCTGTTGATTTTTCCGATGCCACCCAACGGGTGGTTGCCATGGGCGCGACGCTTGCCAAAGCGCTGGGTGCCCATTTGTGCCTGTTTCATGTGGTTGAGCCCGAGCCCAGCTACACGGCCTATGGTTTCACGCCCGATGAATTTCCCGCGCTGCATGCGTATCACGAGGAGGCCAAGCGCCGGGCAGTGATCAAGCTCGGCGAGTTGCTCTCGACCGTGCACAAGGATGTGCCGAATGCGGTATCCCAAATTGCCGAGGGTGGCGCGCTATCGGCCTTGCTCGATCAGGTGAAGGACAAGCATGCGGACCTTGTCGTGCTCGGTTCGCACGGTCATGGCGCGATTGCCGCGCTCTTGCTTGGCAGCGTGGCCGAAGGCATGCTGCGCAAGGCGGTGGTGCCGACCTTGATTGTGCCGGTGAAAAAGAGATGAAGTTTCAAGGTTCAAGCTTTCAGTTTCAAGAGAAGAGGAAGAAGAGGCGGATTCATCCACAATCCACGATCTTCACATTCGCGTTTCACCCGCGGATTTTGCGCAGCACCATCGTGATCGCTTCTTTTGCTTCGGCGACCTTCATGAGGCTGGCGATGCCGAAGTAGATGACTTGTGCGGCGCCGATGGTGAGCATGAGCCAGAGCGCGCGGTGCCACATCGAGAGCTTGCCGGGATCGGGGAAGAGCCAGTGGTTGGCGGCGATGCAGACGAGCGACATCGCGACGGCCGCAAGCGAGAGTTTGCCGAGCAGTGAGATCAGCTCGCCACCGCCGATGTCGCCGGCAAAGCGGCGCATTGCGATGAAGAGGATGAGGAAATTCACCGTGGCCGAGATGCTGGTGGTGAGGGCGAGCGACTCGTGGCCCCAGCGCATGACGAAGACGAAGAACCAGTTGAAGGCGAGGTTGAGCAGCAGCGCGAGGATGCTGACCATCATCGGCAGCCAGCGTTTGTCGACTGCATAGAAGGCCGGTTGCAGAACCTTGAGCCAAGCGTAACCGAGCAGGCCGTAGGCGTAGGCACGCAGTGCGGCGGCGGTTTGCAAGCGATCCTGCGCATCGAATGCACCGCGTTCGTAGAGCAGGCTCACGATGGGGTCGGCCAAAAGGATGAGACCAAGCGACGAGGGCAGCACGAGAAACGCAACGAGGCGCAGGCCTTTTGACAGCGTGCTTCTGAAATCATCGGTCACGCCATCGGTCGCAGCGCGTGAGAGTGCGGGCAGTGTCACCGTTGCCACCGCGACACCGAAGACGCCGATCGGCAGTTGCATGAGGCGGAAGGCATAACTCAACCAGCTCACCGCGCCTTCACCGACGCCGTAGGCAAACATGGCATTGATCACGACATTCACCTGCACGACCGATGAGGCGATCACCGCCGGGCCCATGAGTTTGAGAATTTGGCGCACGCCTGAGTCCTTCCAGCGGAAGTCGGCGACGAAGCGATAGCCGACCGCGCGCAGTGCGGGAAATTGGCAGACCAACTGCGCCATGCCGCCAATCACCACGCCAATTGAAAATCCAACGAGACTTTGTTTTCCCCATGTCGGATCCATCCACCAACCGATCGCCGCGCCACCGATCATCGAGCCGAGGTTGAAAAAACATGACGACAGCGCCGGCATGCCAAAGACATTGCGCGCGTTGAGCATGCCCATAACCAGCGCGGCGAGTGAGACCAGCAGGATGAAGGGGTACATCACGCGGACCATTGTGACGGTGAGCGCGATTTCCTCCGGGTTGTAATTGCGTGCGGTTGAGCTCGAGCGTGAGAGCGAGGTGAGAAACTCGACAATCCATGGCGCCGCGGCAACGCCGATGAGAGTGATCACGCCCATGGCAACGGCGGCGAGCGTCATCACCTTGTTGGCGAGCTCCCATGCCGATGCTTCGCCCTCCGATTTGAGTTTCTTGGAAAAGGTGGTGACGAATGCCTGCGAGAGCGCGCCTTCGGCAAACAGGTCGCGCAGGAGGTTTGGCACTTTGAATGCCAGATAGAAGCAATCCATCCAGCGGCTACCGCCGAAGAGGCCGGCAAACATCATTTCGCGCAGCAGTCCCAGCACACGGCTGGCCATGACCGCCGCGCTGACTTTCCATGTGGCTTTGGCGGACATGGCTTGCGCTTGGAATTTTATTTCAAGCGAGGCGTGCGAGCACCTTGCTGGTGGCGACTTCGGCGCTGAGGCCGTG
>JBIKIK010000208.1:0-3056 GCA_044361655.1 Luteolibacter sp.
ATGTCGCGTGCGATATTTCACCGACGGCGCGGTGATTGGCAGCAAGGCATTTGTCAACGAAGTCTTCGCCGGCGCGAGGGAGCGCTTTAGCCCGAGGCGCAAAAATGGAGCGCGAAAATTGCGAGGCTGCGCGCGTCCCGCGGCCGACATGCTATGGAGCTTGCGGGACTTGCGCGTTCGATTGTAGAGCATTTTGCTCAAATTCGAAGTCAGTGCTTGGGGTGAAATGAAAAACGGCCCGGTGTTTCCACCGGACCGTCAATCATAAAACCACAATGAAATAAACGAAAAAGAGCGGGTGCTTAGAGCAGGCCGGCTTTTTGCAGCGTCTGGAGGGCGCCGTTTTTGTTGATGGTCTTGAGTGCGCGGCAGCTGAGCTTGAGGCGCACATGGCGGCCGAACTCAGGGATAAAGATGCGCTTGGTCTGAAGGTTGGGGGAAATCTTGCGTTTCACGACTTTGGTGACGTGGCGACCGATACCACCTTTTTTCTTGGCCAAGCCGGAGCGGTGAATTCTGCCGCCGGAGCGGACGCTGGTTCCTCGGATGATGCAAATACGGGCCATGGCTTAAAAATGTTTTTGTTGCGGGGCGCGAAGAATGGCTATCAGGCCGGACCCGTCAAGACGAATCGTGTTCCAAAATCACGATTTTTCCGGCCGCTGGTACCCGATCCGCTTGAGCCAGCGCTCAATGTCACGAAAAATGGAGTCTTTTTTCTCATCGTACATCAGAAGGTGGTAGGCATTCGGGTAGTTTCGGTAGGTTACCGGAGTCCCGGAGGGGATGCGGCCCACAAAGCCGCGGATATCAGAGTCGTTGTTGAAAAAATCTTTGCCGCCGTGCAGGACCAGCACCGGCTTGCGGAAGGTGGCGGCGCAGTCGTTCATGCCGTTGATGTGCGAGGCGAGGGCGCCGATCAGGCGCAGGGTGTGCTGCCGGATGTGGTATGGGTTTTTCACCGCTTGCTCGGCGTGATGTGACTTTTGCGTCATTTGGACATTCTGGTCACCAGCGAGCATGTCGAGCGAGATGCGTGCCAGCGGCAGTGTCGTCGCGGCGATTTGCACTAGCCCGGGGGTCCAAGCTGGGATGTCGTCGCGGAAGCGGACGATGGGAGAGGAAAGAATCAGCCCATCGCATGGGGCTTGATCGGGCGGGGCTTGGCGCCAGGCGTGTGCGGCGATCAGCGCGCCCATGCTTTCGCCAAACCAAACGATTTTGGCATCAGGGTGGCGCTCGCGCACGAGGCCGGTGAAGGCAAAAAGGTCGCGGTACCAATCGCACGGGTCGCCGATGTCACCGCGGCGAGCGTAAATCGGGTCGCTGCCTTGGCCGCGGATTTCATAGGCATATAGCGCGGTGGTGGGTTGGTGCTTCAAAAGGTGCTGGCCAAAATTGTTGTAATCGATCGAGGCGCCGCAAAATCCATGGATGCCGATCACCAGCACCTCGGGTTCGTGCTTTTCGGAGATCCATTTGCGGTACCCAAAGGTTTCGCCCTTTGCGCCAGCGGCATTCGGGTTCTGAACCATGATCGGGCTAGGTGCGCAGGCACCGAGGCACAGAGCCGCGACTACGGCGATAGCCAGCCAAAGCCCCTCGAATATTCGGTCAATCACGGTAGCATTTTCGCCGAGTCCGGTGAAAAGGCAATGCCGGATGGGGCTGTCATGCGGGCAGATGGCAACGACTGTGACCGCGCTCCTTCTGTGCTCAATTTCGGCTATGCCGTGAGTCCCCACATTCCCAAGGGAGTGGGCGATTCCTGAAATGTTTTACTGGCTGCTTGGCTGGAATGTGGCCTTGGTGAAAAACGCGCGTGCTTCGCCGACAAGGTAGAGCGATCCTGCAACGAGCACCGGCGGGCCGTGTTTGCGCGCAGCGTGGTAGGCCGATTCGAAATTGGCGAATGTTTCGTGATCCGGCGCATCAGGTGGCAGGCATTCGACCAAGTCGCCGACCCGTGTCGCGCGCGGTGTGTTGATTGGGCAGATGAAAATTTTCGATGTGAGCGGGCAAAGAATTTTGAGGACGCCCGCGATGTCCTTGGCATCGACTGCGCTGAAGACGAGGGAGGCTTTTTTCTCGTGAAATTCGCTGTGCCATGTCTTGGCGAGCGACTCCGCCGAGTGCGGATTGTGGGCGCCATCAAGGATCACATCAGGTGTGATTCTTTCAAAGCGCCCTGGCCATGATATCGAGGCAAGACCATGGCGCAGGACATCGGTGTTGAGGGGGAGTCCGGCACGGTGCAAGGCGGCCACGGCGAGCGCCGCATTCCAGCGCTGATGTTCACCTGCCAGTGCGATGCCGTATCCGCCCAGCGGTTCAGTGATGAATTCCAGCGGCGTGCGTTTTTCATTCGCCTCTTTTTCCAGCACGATGCGCGCCTCTTCGTCCTGCGGCGATGAAAGTGCAGGTTTTCCTTCGATGAAAATGCCTGCCTTTTCCGCTGCGATGGCACCAAGCGTGTTGCCAAGCCATTCCATGTGATCGAGGCCGATCGGCGTGATCACGCACACATCCGCAGGTACCGCGGTGGTGGCATCGAGTCTGCCGCCCATTCCGGTCTCGAGCACAATGATCTCGCATCCGCATTCGCGAAACCAACGCATCGCCAAAGCGAGCGTGATCTCGAAAAAAGTCGGATGCGTTTCCATTTTCTCGCAAATTCCGCGCAGATCTTCCAGCATCGCGGCGCATGTTTCCTCGGGAATTTCGCGGCCCGAGACTTTGATGCGCTCGCGAAAATCAATGAGGTGCGGTGAGGTAAAAAGCCCGCTGCGGCGGCCGCAGGATCGCGCAATGCTGTCGATCATCGCGCAAGTGCTGCCCTTGCCGTTGGTGCCCGCGACATGGATCACTTTTACGCCGTGTGCGGGGTAGGCGAGGAACTCCTTGAGCAGCTGGCGCGCGTTCTCGAGACCGAGCTTGATGCCGAAGGTCTGCGTGGAGAACAACCACTCGATGGCTTCGCGGTAGTTCATGTTGCCGGATCCACGGATGGATTCTCCCGATGCGGATGGGCTTGCGCCTCAGCCATGATTAGCGAG
>JBIKIK010000209.1:0-3015 GCA_044361655.1 Luteolibacter sp.
AAGATTTCCGCCGCATCTGGCCGTTTTTCCGCGACCGCCGCATCGACGCCTATGGCGACCTCACCAAGCGCTGGCGCGAGTGATTGCGACTTCACGGCCACTTGAAGTTGCAATGCCGACCATCCATCGTCATGGTCGCCACATGATTCGCTCACTCTTTCTTCTTCTCGCCCTCGCCTGCAGCGCCAGCGGTCAGGCCTACGCGCCGATCAACGATCGCCCGCCGCAACTGACCCGTGAATTTCGCGGCGCATGGATCGCCACCGTGCACAACCTCGATTGGCCAAGCAAAGGCTCAAGCGCCGGCGCCCAACAAGCGGAGCTTCGCAGCATCCTCGACAAACTCGCCGCATTGAAAATAAACGCGGTGATCTTCCAAGTGCGTCCGGCCTGCGACGCGTTTTATCAATCTTCATTGGAACCATGGAGCCAATGGCTCACCGGCACGATGGGCCGCTCGCCGGGCTACGATCCCCTCGCCTTTTGCATCCGCGAAGCCCACGCCCGCGGCATCGAAGTTCACGCGTGGTTCAACCCCTTCCGCGCGCTTTGCAACAACTCACATCCTGTCGCCGGCAATCATGTGGTGAAGGCGTCGCCGCAAATCACCAAACGCTACGGCAACATGACCTGGTGCGATCCGGCGAGCTCCGAAGCTCGCGCCCGCGCGCTCAACGCGATCATGGATGTGGTGCGCCGCTACGATGTCGATGGCATCCACCTCGATGATTATTTCTACCCCTATCCCGAAGGCGGGCGCACCTTTGCCGATGGCAAATCACCCGCCGAACGACGCGCCTACATCGACAGCTTTGTGAGCAAGCTCTACTCGTCGGTCAAAAACCAAAAATCATGGGTCCGCGTCGGCATCAGCCCCTTCGGTATTTGGAGACCCGGCGCGCCGGATGGCATCGAAGCAGGCATCGACAGCTTCGAACACCTCGCCGGCGATTCGCGCAAATGGCTCAAAAACGGTTGGGTCGATTACCTCGCGCCGCAGTTGTATTGGCGCATCTCGCCGCGCAAACAAAGTTTCCCACTGCTCCTCGAATGGTGGCGCGAACAAGGCAACCGCCCGGTATGGCCCGGCATCGCCACCGCACGCATCCAATCGTCCGAAGACCCCGGACGCCCGGCATCGGAAATCACCAACCAAATCGACCTCTCACGCAAAGTCGGCAGAGGCCCGCAAGGCCATATCCACTGGAGCGCGAAAAGCCTCGTCACCAACCGCGGCGGCATCGCCACCAAACTCGCAGGCACCTACACGCAAGCGGCCGCCGTGCCAGCCATGCCATGGCTCAACAACAACTCACCCGACGCACCCGGCGTGAGCGCCCAAGCGAATGGCGATGGCACACTCGTGCGCTGGACGCCGGAAACAGGCACCGCAAAAATTGCCATCCAAACCCGCATCGATGGCAACTGGCGCACGGCAAAAATCACCTCCGCCGGATCCGGCCAAACCACAGTCCCGCGCGCCGATGCCATCGCCGTCACCGCGCTCGACCGCTTCGGCAATGCCAGCTCACCGAAGGTGCTCGGCCTGCGCTGAAGACATGGCGTAACCCCATTTCAAAATTCTGAAAACCCACCCGAATTTCCTGCTGCTTTGCGGCATCCTGCCGGCACTCGTTTGGTCGGCGATCGAACCCTTCGATCGTCTCACCTGGTGGCTCGAAGTGGCACCGGTGCTGATCGGCTTCGTTGCAGTGTTCATCGCACAAGCGAAAGGCTGGCGCTTTTCCAATCTCGCGCTGTGGCTCATCGCTTTGCACATGCTGGTCCTGATCGTCGGCGGCCACCACACCTATGCACGCGTGCCGATTGGCGATTGGCTTCGCGATGGGTTCAACTTTGAACGCAACCACTACGACCGACTCGGCCACCTGATGCAAGGGTTCGTCCCCGCGATCCTGCTGCGCGAAATTTTCCTGCGCAATGGCGTGCTTGCACGCAAGGGCTGGCTGGGCTTTTGCGTGATCTCATTCTGCCTCGGCTTCAGCGCGTTTTACGAACTCATCGAATGGGCCGCCGCGCTGGTCTCGGCGGAAGCGGCCGAATCATTTCTCGGCACCCAAGGCGACCACTGGGACACTCAGTGGGACATGTTTCTCGCCGGCGTTGGAGCCATCATGGCACTGCTGTTTCTATCCCGAGTTCACAACCGCTCGATAGGCAAAATCTCCAGCTGAAACCGCCAAATTTCGCCCTTCTCCGGCCTTGCATTGGCAAGCTTCCGCGACTTGACTGGCGCTCACCCCATTTTCCCATCGTGAAAGCCTACGAAATCTACTCCGCCGTCGACCCGTCCATCGTCAACCAAATGCTCGATTGGTTCCGCTCGCATGACCGCAATGTGTACAAATCCGCCGTCGCATCACTCGCCGAAAAGCGCAAGTTGCGCCCGGTCTTCGTCGAGAAAAAAACGATGACCGAGCAATACGCGTGGATCCACAAAACCCTCAAGATCAACGCATGCAACACGATCGGCGAACACCTCATGCAAGCCTACCTGATGGCTGGCCAGCAATCGCTTCTCGCCATGTTCTGCGACGGCATGGGCATCCCGCACGATGGCAAGGGATCCGTCGTCGGCGAACTGCCGAAAAAACTCGATGCCGAACGACTCAACACGACAATCGACAAACTTGTCGAAATTTTCGACCCCAAGCTCATCACTCTCTACCTCCGCTGCTTCAACCTCCAAGTCCCCAACGGCTGGCCCGAACTCAGCGAAAAACTTGCCTCCGATCCAAGGCTTGTTCTTGCGTAAGAAAATTTACCCCCTTGCCGCTTTCAATCGCAACGGACCTTTCGGAGAAAGGTCCCTGCCCATGAAAAGCTGCCTCTTTTTTTCTGTCTTCTGTCTCCAAGTCTTCCGTCTCTCACTTGAAACTGAACACTTGAAACTTTAAACTTAAATTCATGCCCAAGGTTTACATCAAGACCTACGGATGCCAGATGAACGAACGCGACTCCGAACATGTCGCGCGCATGTTCGTCGAAGGGGGC
>JBIKIK010000211.1:0-2991 GCA_044361655.1 Luteolibacter sp.
ACGGCCGGGTGATTCGACAACCATTGGGCGAGGGCGCTGCCGTTGGCGTTGATCGCATCCATGCGTTGCGGGTAGCCCTTGATGTTGGAGAGTAGGACTTCCGCATCGCCGATGTAGAGCGGCGAGACCGATTCGGATTCGGTGGCGAGATGTGAGGTGAAAATCGCCGCGAAGGGCGAGTGTTTCGCGACAGTTGCCATGCCGGCCATGACATCGCCTTCGCCGGAGATCCATTTCGTGAGGCTGCCGGTGACGACATCGGCGTAGGGGAGCGCGTCGACATTCGAGGGGCCGCAGGCGGAGTCATCAACAATCAATGGCGTGGCTCCCATTGCGCAGGCTTCGGCGATTTTTTTCAGGTCGGCGGTGCGCAGGAGAGGGTTGCTTGGCGCCTCGGTGAAGACGCCGGCAAATTCGCCGCGGCTGATGCGTTTGAGAGCCTCGTCGAAGGGTTCGCCTTCGGCTTCGTTGAGGTAGACCGCGCCATTGCCGAAGTGTTCCTGGACCTTGAGTCCATCGACATAGGGGAACTCGATTTGCAGGGTTTTTTTGCCTTGGGCGAGTCCCGGCAGCGAGCGCAGGACGGCGGTGATGGCGGCCATGCCGCTGGAGAAAACGAAATTGTGGTCGGGCGTGGATCCGTAGACCGGTGCGAGGGCTCTGGCGATGAGGTGGGATTTTGATCCCTCGCGAAGTTTGCCATCGAGAAAATCCTGGGCTTGGCGGCTGCTGATCACTTCACCGGAGAAGCGCCAGTAGGCATCGACATCGGCCTTGGCTTTTTCCGGAAACACCAGTGCCTGGAGGCCGTGGTAGCTGGTGATTCGCAGGGCGCTTCCGCTGCGTTGCTCGACCCAGCGATGGGCGCGCTGGACGGAGGCTTTGGTCGGGAAAATCGCGACCTGTTCCTGGTCGTTGGCGATTTCCGCTCGCGCGTTGTCGAAGAGTCGCTCGACGGTGAGGTGCTTGAAAAACCGCGGGTACCCCGTGCGCATGCGCTTGAGGATTTTTTCACGACCTTCCTCGTAGCCGACGATCGAGTCCCATGTCGGCAGGCAGACCGAACACGCGTGCGACGAATCTGGCAGTGGGCGCCCGAGGTCATCCTCGGTCCACGCAGGGTCGCTTGTCAGGTCACGGGTCACAGGTCCTCCATGCCTGCGATCGGGGCTTTGGGCAAGCGGGATTCGCATCGATGATGATGCTAATCCCTTGGGTATGATCGGGTCAGGGGATCGAGTCGAGGATCTGCTCGAGGGCGAGCACCGTGTAGGAGGTCACCAGGGTGGGGTTGGATTCCATCCAGCGGCCGTTGGAATTGACCCATGACCCGTCTTCGCGTTGGGCCGAGAGGAGCTTGTTGGCGAGTTCGGTGCGCCAATCGGCCTTTTTGCCGGACTCGAGCTGGAGTTGATCGACATTGGCGGCGGTGAGGGCCTTGGCCATGGTTTGGTAGTAATAGTAGAGCCCTTGGGCGCCCATGCCGGGGTTTTCTTCGACCGTGTAGTTTTTGCCGAGCCATTCCTTCACGGCGACGACGCGGGGATCCTCGGCACTGAGTTTTGCATAGATGAACGAGAGGAGTCCGGCATAGGACATCGAGCCGTAGGAACGCAGGGCGGTGCGGCCGTCGGGGTTTTTCTCATCGCCGGCCTTCGACTCGAAGGGCGAGTAAGCGAAGCCGCCTTTGTTTTTCGGATCGTTCGAGGCCCATTCCTGATCGTTGGTTTCCTCGAGGTTTTGGCAGCGTGAAATAAACTTTGCGGCCGCGTCCCAATCGAGGTCGGGCTGATCGCCGTGCTTGCCGTCCTCGATGATTTTCTTCGAGAGCGCGAGTGCCTCGACTGCGAGGTAGGTGTTGGAAAGGTCGCTGTGTTCCTTGTTCGAGCCGTAGCCGACGCCGCCATCATTCGGGTTGTCGGTTTCCTTTTTTTTGCCGATGTCCCATTGGTTGTCGATGAGGTGCTTGCGGGCCTTCACGATGGCTGGCTCGAAGTCGCTGCGGTTGGCGGCGGTGAGTGCCGTGACGGCGGTGGCGGTGTTGTAAACCGAGAGTCCGCGATTGTAGATGCCGCCGTCTTCCTTTTGTTGGGCGAGCAGCCAGGTGAAGCCTTTTTCGATGTGCTCGGGGAGCTTGGCTTTTTTGTCGAGATTCGGGTCGCGGACTGCGGCGTTGAGCGCGAGGGCGGTGAATGCCGGGAGGGCGGGTTCGTCCCAATAGCCATCGGCATTTTGTTTGGCCTTGAGCCATGCGTTGCCGCGGGCGATCGACTGGCCGACCTCTTGGCGCAGGGATTCGTATTTCGTGTTCTGGGCGTTTGCCGAAACGAGTGTCGCGGCGAGCACTAAGATGGTGGATTTCATGGATGTTCGGTGGATTGAGGTTTCGGGTATGGAGCGATGATGAGGGTGAGATTTGTTCCTTCGGGTGGCACGCGATTTTCAAATGCGAGCCAAACCGTATCGTCGCCGTTGTCTTTGCCGGGATAATTGATCATGGCGGCGTTGGAGAGGAAAATGGCGGCGATGTCGCCGGTGGATTCCGCGACGAAGCGGCCTTCTTCGATTTGGGATCCGCCGTAGACCCAGTGGCTCGATGGCATTGCGGCCGAAGTGGTCGCGTGTTGGATCCACTCGTTGACGCCGATGCGTTCCGGTTTGCCGTCCTTGGTCCATTCCACATCGATGCTCACGCGTGCGGCGGCGCGGATGTCTTCGGGGGCGACGGGAAAATTTCCCGAAAGTCCGCCGGTTTCGCTGGGTAGCGCGTAGAGTTCGGGCGATGGCTTGTAGCGGAGCAGCGTGATGGCGAGGTTGATGTCGCTTGGTGAGGCATCGGTCGTGAACAATGCCTCATGGATTTTTCCGTTTTCATGAACGATCAGAAACTCGAGCAGGCCTTTGGCCATGTTCACCATGGCCGGTATGCGGATTTCGCGGGTGCTTGAGTCGAATTCGATTTTGCCGACGCGGTAACGCTTATCGTCGATT
>JBIKIK010000210.1:0-2991 GCA_044361655.1 Luteolibacter sp.
TACTGGCCATCGGCACCGCGGATCAGATCGCTGCCGCAAATGTGAATGTAGATGTCCGCCGGCACATCGACACCGCGAAACTCCGGGCGGTAGTGCTTGGCCTGCTCGATGTAGAAGCGCGGGATGACGCCATCCTTGAGGATGCGCTGGTCGTGATAGATGTCGTGGAGAAACAGGTTGAGCGCCACGATCCGCTGCGTGAGGCCTGCCTCGAGTTGCTCCCACTCGCCCGCCGGCATGACTCGCGGAATAGGATCGAAAGGGAAAATTCGCTCGGTGCCGCGGTCGTCGTGGTAAACATTGAAGGTGATCCCCTGACGCAGGAAATACAGTTCGGAGCTGGCCTTGCGCGCGAGGAAATCCCGCGGTTCAATATCGCGGAAGCGGTCCTGCAGCGGGCCGCAATGAGGCCGCACGCCACCATCGGCGGCGAACATTTCATCGTAAAAAATTCCGGGATCGTAGCCCTCGAACAAATTCATGGGTTGCCTTTGCCTACAGAATTAGCACGAGGCGGGCCAAGTTTGCCGAATTGCAAAAAAGATCCTACCGCCCCCACCCCTATTCCGCTTGCCCGTCGTCCGCCACTTGGCTAGGTGAAGCCCGCGAGCGTCGCCCGCCATGGGCCCCTCGCAAAACACCAATCCCAAACCACCATGCCCATCGCCCGCGCCCTCCTCTCCGTTTCCGACAAGACTGGCCTCGCCGACTTTGCCCGCGAACTCCACCAGTTCGGCGTCGAGCTCCTCTCAACCGGCGGCACCTCCAAGGCACTGCGCGACGCCGGCCTCCCGGTGATCGATGTTTCGGAATTCACCGGCGCGCCCGAGCTCTTCGACGGCCGCGTGAAAACCCTCCACCCGAAAGTCCACGGCGGCCTCCTTCACCGCCGCGACGACAAGGACCACCTCGAACAGGCAAAAATCCACGACATCCCGCCCATCGACCTGGTCGTGGTGAATCTCTACCCCTTCGAACAAACCGTCGCGAATCCGGATGTGAGCATGGAGGACGCGATCGAGAACATCGACATCGGTGGCCCCTCGATGCTGCGCAGCGCAGCAAAAAACCATTCGCATGTCACGGTGGTCGTCGACCCCGCCGATTACTCTCGCGTGATCGAGGAAATGAAAGCCCATCATGGCGACACGACCAAAGGCTTTCGCGAACAACTTGCCGTGAAGGTCTTCCTGCGCACCTCGCAGTACGATGCGGCGATCACCAATTTCCTCGGCCAATCGCGCCGCGGCACCGGTTGCAATTTCACCCTCAGCCTGCCGCTCGAACAAGAGCTTCGCTACGGCGACAACCCGCACCAGAAGTGCTCGCTCTATGGAAACTTCAACAAGTTCTTCACTCAGGTCCAAGGCAAGGAGCTTTCCTACACCAACATCCTCGACATCGAAGCCGCGGCCGACTTGATCCTCGACTTCGTGCGCCCGACCGTCGCAATCCTCAAGCACACCAACCCCTGCGGCGTCGGCCAGGACGATGAAGACCTGCGCGTCGCATGGCAGAAAGCATTCGAAACCGACCGCCAAGCACCCTTCGGCGGCGTGATCGTCTGCAACCGCCCGCTCAACCTCGAACTCGCCCGCGTCATTTCAGAAATTTTCACCGATGTGATCATCGCGCCGGAATTCGATGCCGATGCGCGCGCGCTGCTCCAAAAGAAAAAGAACCTGCGTCTCATGAAGATGAACGACGCTTACCTAATCGAGAAAAAATCCCCTGTCATCCGCTCATGCCCGGGTGGCATCATGGTCATGGACCGCGACCACACCGCACTCGGCCTCGACAACCTCGAATCGAAGGTCGTCACCAAACGCCCGCCGACGGAAGATGAAATGCGCGCAATGCGCTTTGGATGGCGCATCGTGAAGCATGTGAAGTCCAACGCCATCGTTTACGCGAGCAACGACCGCACTCTCGGCATCGGCGCCGGACAAATGAGCCGCGTCGATTCCTCACGCATCGCTATTTGGAAAGCGAAGGAAGCCGGACTCGACCTCAAAGGCAGCATCGTCGCCTCCGACGCGATGTTCCCCTTCGCCGATGGTTTGCAATCGGCGATCGACGCCGGCGCCACCGCCTGCATCCAGCCGGGCGGTTCCGTGCGCGACGAGGAAGTGATCGCCGCCGCCGACGCAGCCGGCATGGCCATGGTCTTCACCGGCCACCGCCACTTCAGGCATTGATGCCACGCGTATTCTCAAAATGAAGAGCGCTGGCTCGTCAGCCAGCGCTCTAGGTATTTCCTTCGGAGTAAAAACCAAAAACTCCGAAGAAAAGTTTCAGCGAGCTGCCTTCGCAGCTCAGTCCCTGCGGCGGCGCAGGAGGGCCATGAGGGCGAGGTTTTCCGAAATTGGATCGGAGATTTGTTGTGAGACATTTGAGTAGTCGGACATGGCGATAGGAGTGAGTGGTGGTAAAGGTTTCTTGGAAGTGCTTTTAGTCGGAGAGCCAGAGGCAGGCGAGTGGAGCGGGGATGGCGAGGATCTTGGCGTCGAGTGGGTCGCGTTCGTGGCCTTTGCGGGCGGAGGTCGTTTCGATGATGCCGAAGTCTTCCCAGCGTTGGGTGATGACATAGCCGTGCTGGATACCCTTTTCTTCCAGGAACAGGCGTAGGCCCTTGAGCTTGCGTGGTGTGGGTTCGGAGTCCTGGTATTTCACCTCGAAGGGCACGAGGCGTCCTCCCGCCTCGGCGATCAGATCCACTTCGAGGTCGCGGTTTTTTTTGTCCTGCCAGTAGGAGAAGATTGGCTGCTCCGGATAGTAGCGGGTGTAGAGGTGCTTGAAGAATGCGGTTTCCACCGCGGCAGCGAGGCGATCGGGCTTTTCGAGAAGGCGTCGGCCGAGCAGCCGCATGGCTCCTGGGAGCGATGCGTCGGCAAGGTAGATCTTCGAGCGCCCGCGCAGGACCTCCTTGCCGTAGCCGTGGGGGCGCAGGCGGTAAATCAGGTGGGTGGCCTCGAAGAGGTCGAGGAAGTT
>JBIKIK010000035.1:0-10471 GCA_044361655.1 Luteolibacter sp.
GCTTTGGAACGAGTGCGAGCCACCCTCACCAGCAGCCTCGCGATCCAACAACAATCCCTCGCACGCACCTCACAAAACGCCGCACTCAACCTGCTCTTCGGCCTGCCCATCGATGAAGACCAACGCACGATCGAAGCCTATCGCCACATGACCCCAAAAATGATCGCCAATACTGCGGAGCAAATTTTCTCCCAAGCAGCCACCATCGCCACCGTAATGCCGGCACATGCCGAAGCTTGAAACCATCACGCCCATTTTCATGAATCCCACTGAGACAAAACAAGCGACCGAGATCGAGGTCGAGGTGGTGAATGTTTCTAACGCACCGCTGCGCGAGGAAAAAACCCGCGACGCACCCCATGTCCAAGGCCCGTGGTGGTCCAACCTCGGCCAAAAGTTCAACGCCCGCTCGCCCATCCAACGCGTCCTCATCGCGCTGGCACTCATACTTGGCATGGGATTCCTGCTCGCCGCCGCATTGATCTTTGCCGCCATCGCATTCATCGCCTTCATCCTCCGCCGCTTGAAACGCATGCTAGCGCCCTAAGCGCTGCATGGACCATCTCCAAAAGGCCCGCTCCAAGTTCTGGGCAGGGACCTTTCTCCGAAAGGTCCGCTCTAAGTTCTTAAAACCTAAGAAACCAAAGAGTCGAAAAAAACACCACTTCTTCAACCTCTTCCAACTGAACACTGCCAACTTGAACCTTGAAACTTCCCCCTGAAAATCAATCCCCGCATTGACACCACCGCGCCCGCTCGACCACCCTTTGTCCATGTCACGCTTTGCCAACAAAATCGCAGTGGTCACCGGCGCAGGCCGCGGAATCGGTCAGGAAATCGCCCGTAAACTTGCCTCCGAGGGCGCCAAGGTCGCCGTCGTGAGCCGCAGCGCCTCAAGCTGCGGCAGAGCTGCCGAGGAAATCAACAAGGAGTTTCCCGGATCCGCCACCGCCTACGATGTCGATGTCGCCGATCACCAAGCAGTGCAGGATCTCGCCGCCCGCATCACCAACGAAATCGGCGCACCCAACATCCTCATCAACAATGCCGGCGTCACCCGCGACACACTCCTCATGCGCATGAAGGAAGAAGACTGGGACACGGTGATCGACACCAACCTCAAAGGCGCCTTCAACACGGTGAAAGGATTCATGCGCACTCTCATGAAGGCCGAAGACCCGCGCATCATCAACATCGCCTCGGTCATCGGCCTCATCGGCAATGCCGGCCAAGCAAACTACTCGGCCAGCAAGGCCGGCCTCATCGGTTTCACCAAAGCCGTCGCCCGCGAACTCGCCGGACGCTCGGTCACCTGCAACGCAGTCGCTCCGGGATTCATCACCACCGACATGACCGATGAACTCTCCGACGCAGTCAAAGAAGCAGTCCTCGCGAAAATCCCGCTCGGCACTTTTGGCCAAACCAGCGACATTGCCGAACTCGTCGCCTACCTCGCCAGCCCCGCCGCACGCTACATCACCGGCCAGGTGATCGCCGTCGATGGTGGCATGACAATGTGATATTTCCATCCGCAAGACACCATGCACCTGCTCGTCATGCGCCACGGCAAGGCGGAGGATTCCCACCCGCAAGGTGACGCTGCCCGACGCCTCGTCGAAGTCGGCCGCGAGCAAGCCCGTCGCGCAGCACGCGTGCTCGCCCACGCCCAGCAACTTCCCGACATCGTTCTCACCAGCCCCTACGAACGCGCACTTCGCACCGCCGAGGAATTCTGCATCACCGCCGGCATCGCCGCACCACTCGTGCAAGACTGGCTCGCTAGCGGCATGCACCCGCAAACCGCCATGCGCGAACTCAGCGCCTTTTCCGAGTTCCGCCACATCGCCATCGTCGGCCACGAACCCGATCTCTCCTGCCTCATTTCCCACATCATCGAAGCCCCCTACGGCTCGGTGTTGATGAAAAAAGGCGCCTTCGCCGCGATCGAATGCTCACCCCCGGCCAGCGGCGGCATCTTGCTTTACCTCACCCCACCGCAATTGACCCACCATCAAGCTTGAGAAAAAAATCCAAGCGAATGTTGGGAAATTAGCGCCAAAGATTCCGGCGCTCCCCCACCCCCGGCGGTTTTGATTGCATGCAAGCCCCCCTCTCGAGAGTATCAATGCGACCGCCGCCAGATCGGGTACACTCATGAAAGTCATTGCCGTCGCAAACCAAAAGGGAGGAGTTGGCAAAACCACCACCGCCCTCAACCTCTCCGCCGCATTGGCGCTTCGCGGGCAACGCGTGTTGCTCGTCGATCTCGATCCGCAAGCGAACTGCACCAGCGGCCTCGGCATCGACGCCCCCGAAGGCAGCAGCCTCTACCCGGTCCTGCTCGGCAAGGCCGGCGTCCGCGATCAAATCATGCCCAGCGGACGCGACAACCTCTCGATCATCCCCTCGGAGATGGACCTCGCCGGCGTCGAAATCGAACTCGCCCGCAGCGACGACCACCTCACCCGCCTGCGCCAACTCCTCCAAGGCCTCAAGCCGAACGACCTTTTCGAGTTCTGCATCCTCGACACACCACCCTCGCTCGGCGTGCTCATGACATCCGCCCTCGCCGCCGCCGACGAAATCCTCATCCCGCTCCAATGCGAGTGGTTCGGCCTCGAAGGCCTCGCCAAAATCGTTCATGTGATCGATCAAATTCGCGAGTCCGATGCCAACCCGCAACTACGCCTCGAAGGCATCGTGATGACGATGTTCGACGGCCGCACCCTACTCTCGCGCCAAGTGGTCGAAGAAGTTTCCAACTACTTCCCCGAGCAAATCTATCGCACAATGATCCCGCGCTCGATCCGCATCGGCGAGGCACCCAGCCACGGCAAATCGATCTTCGAACACGACCCCAGCGGACCCGGCGCTCAAGCCTACGGTAAACTCGCCGATGAATTTCTCACCCGCCACGCGGTCTGTGGTCCCCTGCTGGCAAAGTCGTAAAAGTCGCCAAGCGGCGCGGAGAAGAGTTAGAGGTTATTTGTTAAAAGTTATTGGGGCATGAAGAAGCCGCTACTTCTTACTCTTTCCCAATAACCAATCACAAATCACCAATAACTCTTCACTCCCCCTCACCACACCTCATCGCCGCGGCTGTCGTAGGGCAGCCACAGCAAGGCAACCTTGCCAACCTTCACATCGGTCTTGGTCGGTTTGATGGATTCGCTTTCCAATGCCAAAGCGCTTGGATCGTACGATTCCGAAATTTTCGAAATCTCTTCATCCATTTCGGCCTGCAGCGTTTGCAACTCGCCGGCGATGCCCGCCACCTTGGCATCGGCATTCGCGACATCCTGATGCTGCTTGTACGCACTGCTGGCTTTGCCAATCGCAGTGCTTCCGCGCGTGAGTGTCCCTAGCCCGGCCTTGCGCCCGAGCAGGCCGCCCAACAGACCGCCAAGCATCGACACCCCAGCCTGCATCTTCGCCGCATTGGCCTCTGCCTTTTCCTTCGCCAATTGCACTTCCGCACTGCGCAGCCTGGTTTCCAGGGCAGAGATTTTTTTCGTCGCCGCCGCACGCACTTTTTCCACCGCCGCATCGCGCGCCTCACGGGCTTGATGCCCAATCCGCGCACGGAAATCCGCCTCACTCTCACCCAGCTTCGACCATGCCTTGAGCGCCGCGCAGCTGAACACATCCGCCCGCTCATTGCGATACATCCACTCGGCAAAGTCCTTCTCGACCTGCTTGTAGTTCGCCGCATTCATCGCATAACCCGGCAGCTCGCCGAATCCCGCGCCCGACGCCGGATCGGGCGAAAGCACAGACAGCGCGACATCGACATTCGACTCCCAATCAATGCCCTGCGCCCCGATCGGATTCACCAAGTTGACCGCACGGCTTCCATCCACCCCGGTCTTGGCCGATGAGAAATGCACCATGCCCTGACGCAACAAATGCGGACGATACACGACATCCTCACCACCACCCGCCGCCGGCACAAACAGCTCGTTCACGCCAGCACCCACCACCGGGCGCTGACCCTTGCCCGGCGCAACTGCCGTAGCAGACTGCGCCATCGCCATCGGATTCGGCGCAAGCTCAGCCACCGCCGGAGCGCTTTCCACCGCAAACGCCGCACGCTTTGGGTCCATGAGTGTCTTGATCTGACCCCGCGTTAGCGGCCCCGTCAGATAACTCATTACCCAACGCACATGAAAAACCATCGGACCGCTTTCATGCACATTGTTCATGAGGAAAATCCGATTGCCCAATCCCGAGATGAATCGCTCCATCGACGCACGATCAAATTTCGCATTCTGCGATCCCGCCGCACCTTCAAGCCCGTCGAGCACACGCATCTTGTCGCGCTCGGTTTGCAAACGCCCCAAAAACCAAGTGCCAATGTTTGAAAGCGCCTTGTAATCAAGATCCACCGGATTCTGCGTCGCCAACAAACAACCCAAACCAAACGCGCGCCCCTGCTTGAGCAGCGTCATCATCGGCCGCTTCGATGGCGGATTCGCACTCGGCGGCAGATAGCCGAAAATTTCATCCATGTAGAGCAAGGCACGCAGCGAAGTCGTGCCATTCTGCGCGCGCATCCAACCCAACATCTGGTTCATCAGCAGGCTCACGAAAAACATCCGCTCTGCATCCCCAAGGTGTGCGATCGAAAAAATCGAAATCCGCGGCTTGCCCGCCGGCGTGTGCAGCATGCTCGCAATGTCGAGCGGCGGACCTTCCAGCCATGTCGCAAAGCCTGGCGATGCAAGCAGGTTGTTGAATTTCAAAGCCAGCGCCTGACGCGACTTCTCCGGAAAGAACGACTCGATGTCGATGATGCCAACCTTGTCGAATGCCGGCTTCTGAATGTGCCGCACCAAGGACTCGAGCGTGATGTCCTGCCCTCCCGCCCAGGCCTTTTGGAAAATAGTCGAAAGCAAAACCGCTTCAGGGCTTTTGATCGGATCCGCCGTCACACCGACTAACGAAAGCAGCGACGACACGGTGCTCTCAACGCGCTCACCAAACAACTCGCCATCGTCGACAATCTCAAACGGCGGCGCCTCAAGCGACGCAAGAATCGACACCGGAATCCCCGCCTTGCTCCCGGGCGTGAACACATTCACATCAACCTTCTCACGAAACCTCGCAATCCGCCCTTCATCCTGACCCCACTCGGCCAAGCCCTTCTTCCACATCGCCGCAGTTTTCTCCGCATGCTCGTCGGGCGTGATTCCTTTTTTCGCAGCATCATCTTCGTTGATCCATGGACGAAAACTCGCCGCATCCATCGATGGAAATGCCAAAAGCAAATTGGAAATATCACCCTTCGGATCAATCACGATCGCCGGGATGCCATCCATCGCCGCCTCTTCGAGCAAAGCAAGGCAAAGGCCGGTCTTGCCCGATCCGGTCATGCCCAGCACCACCCCGTGCGTCACCAGATCCTTCGAATCATAAAGCACCAAACCATCCTCGACCTGCTTGGCCTCGAGATCGTATTCGCGCCCCAAATAAAATTGACCAAGCTTTTCGTATTCGTCGGGTAAAATGCTCATTGCACTGACATCCTGCGAAGCTGCCGGAAAAACTCCAGCCAGAACATCACGAAACTTGGGCAGGCCAAAATCCCATCTCGCAGGCAGGTTCAGTCGCTCCCCACATCTTCCACATTCTCGTCCATCACCTCTTCGTCCTCCTCCACCGGCAGGGCAGGCATCGCAGCACCATCACCGGAACCAGAAAAATCAGCATCCGTCGGCGGCATGGCATCGCCACCCTCCACCACGCCATCGACCGGCAGAGCCCGAATCACACCGCGCTCCTCGGGTGAGCCCTCAACACCCTCTTCCATGTCCTCGCTTTCCTCATCGCTTTCGACATCATCAGTCTGCGCGATCGCTGCCTGCTCGACCGCCTCGCCGGTTTCTTCATTCACCACCACCAAGGCCTTCTTCGGCGGCGCGATGATCTCCTTGATGTCGCCTTTGATGCCTTGGAAAAATTTCTGCACCATCGGAGCCGCCATGCGACCGCCCGACACCCCCTCACCCGGCCTACCTTCGTAGAGCACCGCAAACGCATATCGCGGATTCGCCCGCGGCATGAATCCCGCAAACCACGCAAGCCGCTGATTCTTCGACTTTGGCCCCCACTGCGCTGTACCGGTCTTGCCGCACAACTCGGCATATCCAAGCCCCGCACTGCGGCCCGTGCCACCGCCGGAATGAATCACATCAGACATCCCCTGATGCACCACCTGCACAGTCTTTTCACTCAAGCCCAAGGTGTTCTTTCGCTCCGGCACCGGCGCTTGCACCACCCGCCCACGCGTGTCCTGCACCTGCGAAATCAATCGCATCTTCGGCAAAGCCCCGCCATTCGCGATGCCCGCCATCGCCTGCGCGACCTGAAGCGGCGATGCCAACAAGCTCCCCTGCCCGATCGAAAGGTTGGCAGTATCGCCATCAAGGATCCGCCGCTTTTCATGCTTCAACATCCACTCGTCATTCGGCACCAAGCCCGGCGTCTCACCCACCAATGGCAAGCCGGTCTTCTCACCAAATCCCAACCTTCGCGCTAAGCTCAAGAACGAGGTCGGCCCGATGTCGATGCCAACTTGATAGAACCAGGTGTTGCACGATCTCGCGATCGCACGCTTCACATTGATGCTTCCCTCGGGCCCACGACTCCAGTTCTTGAAAACCGTGCGGCCGATGCTGATCGCTGCCGGGCAATAAATCGTCGAGTTCTCCGTCACCACACCATTGTTGAGGGCGACCAAGGCAACAATCGGTTTGAAAGCAGAGGCTGGCGGATAGGCCGATTGAAACGCCCTGCCAAACAAGGGCTGCGAAGGATCTTCCTGCAATTGCTTGAATGCCTCCGTGCTGATCCCTGGAATGAAACTGTTCAAATCAAAAGTCGGACGCGATGCCATCACCAGCACTTCGCCGGTCACGACATCGAGCACCACGAAAGCACCGCGACGGCAGCCACTGCGCAAAATCTTTTCCGCGAGCCGTTGCCACTTGAGGTCGATCGTCGTCACCAACGTGCCACCCGGCCGCGGACGCTTGACCTGCTCCTCCAACAACTTGTTGCCGTTCTCATCGAACAACAGCTTCTTCATGCCCGCGTCGCCGGTGAGCTGCGCATTGTAAATTTTCTCCAATCCCGAACGCCCCTCCGATTCCTCCCACAGCGGCTCATTGAAATTGATCGGCCCCGTCGGCAACTTGCCCACGCTGCCGGCATATCCGATCACATGCGCGGCCAACTCACCCTCGGGGTAATACCTGCGGTACAAGGGATTGAGAATCACACCGCTCGGCAGCTTGCCCTCCAGCGCCAAGGCCTCCTTCTCAGCAATCTGCCCACTCACCAACAAAGGCAACCAACGCCGGTGAATGTAATGATCGTAAATTTCATCATCAGTCTTGGTCTCAAGATCCTTGCGCGTTTCCGCCAAGGCATTCAAACGCGTCCGCGCCCAGTCGATCACAAACGCGCGATCCGCTTTTTCAAACTGACGAAACTGCAGCGCGATCTGGTAGGCCACGACATTCTGCGCCAGCGGTTCGCCATTGCGATCGACGATCATGCCACGCGGCGCAGGAATCTTGAGCGTGATGGCCCGCGCATCCTTGCGCGTCATGATCGCACCATCGGAAGGACCCTTCGGCACCGCCCCAATCTCCGCCGCAGCGCTGGTTTCCGTTTCGGCATGCGCCGCCGAAAAAAGCCACAGGCAGGGCAGTAGCCATCCTTTTAAAATCAATGCACGAGCCATGTTTGCTGGGCGAAATTAACCCCAGCATCCCCCAACCTGCAATGTCCAATCCCGCCCCATTTTCCAAGCCGCATGCGCCCCAGCCTTGCCGCGCGCCACGCCCCATGCATGATGCCACCAATGACCGATTGGAATTTCATGACCCTCCTGATCGTGGCGATACTCTTTCTCCTCTGGAAACTTGAGTTCGTCGCGACCCTGCTCAACCTCAAGGCCTTCCCGGAAAAAGTGCCGCAGGAACTCACCGGCGTGATGGATGAATCAAAACTCGAACGCGGCCGCGATTACCTGCGCGTGAATTCGAAACACGATCTCCTCCAGTCGGCTGTTTCGCTTACCGCGTTGTTTGTCTTCTGGTTCGCCGGCGGCTTCGGCTGGCTCGACACATTCGCCCGCTCCATCACAAGTTCGGAACTCGGCGCCGGCCTCGTTTTCCTCGTCACATTTTTCCTCGGTCAATCGCTGCTCTCACTGCCCTTCTCAATTTACGAAACCTTCGTGATCGAAAACCACTTCGGCTTCAACCGATCCACACCTGCCACCTTCATCGCCGATCACTTGAAAGGCCTTGTGCTCGCCGCGCTCATCGGTCTGCCACTCGCCGCCGCCGTGCTGTGGATCTTCAACCGCGTGCCCAACGCATGGCTTTGGGCATGGATCCTTCTCACCCTCGCGCAGCTCATCCTCACCTGGCTCGCACCCACCTACATCATGCCGCTCTTCAACAAGTTCACTCCCATGCCCGAAGGCGAACTGAAATCGGAAATCGAAAACCTCGGCAACCGTTGCGGGTTTCCCGTGAAGGATGTCTTCGTGATGGATGGCTCGAAGCGTTCAACCAAAGCCAACGCGTTCTTCACCGGCTTCGGAAAAAATCGCAAGATCGCCCTCTTCGACACGCTCATCGAAAAAAGCACCACGCCTGAACTCATCGCCGTGCTCGCCCACGAAATCGGCCACTTCCGCCGCGGCCACATCAAGCAACGCCTCGCCGCCGGCATCATCCAGACCGCTGCCATCTTTTTCCTCATCGGCCTCGCCACCAATCCGCAAGGCCACTTCGCCCGACTCCTCTTTGATGCCTTCGGCGTCACCACGATCTCACCCCATGTCGGCCTCGTGCTTTTCTCCATCCTCTTCGAACCCGCCGGAAAAATCCTCTCGGTCATTCTCAACGCCTGGTCACGCCGCCACGAATTCGAAGCAGACGACTTCGCCAAACAACACACCGGCGACGCCACCCCACTCGCCACCGCCCTCACTAAAATGACCGCCGAGCACCTCTCCCACCCTTCACCCCATCCCCTCCGCGTCTGGCTCGACTACTCCCACCCACCCCTACTCCAACGCCTAAAGGCGCTGACTTGAGGAGAGAGATCGTGGATAGCCGATCGTGGATGAAGAAGCTGCATCTTCATCGTAGCTGGGGCATCTTGCCCCAGTCCGCCCTTGGAGCATCCTGCTCCAAGTTTTGCGAAGCCAATGAAGAAGCCGCTTCTTCTTCCTCTTCCTCATTTAAAATTTAAAATCCAACATCCAAAATTCATCTCCTCTTCCCTCTTGAAACTGACCGCTTGAAACTTGAAACTTAATCCCATGTTCTCTCCTGACCGCTACGACGGACGCATGCCCTACCGGCGCTGCGGTGATTCCGGCCTGCTCTTGCCCGCCATCTCTCTCGGCTTATGGCACAACTTCGGCCACATCGACAGCCAAGACGAAGCCCGCCACATGATGCGTCGCGCCTTCGATCGCGGCATCACCCACTTCGACCTCGCCAACAATTACGGTCCGCCTCCGGGCAGCGCCGAAGAAAATGTCGGCCGCATCCTCTCACACGATTTTGTGGCACACCGCGACGAACTCGTCATCTCCACCAAGGCCGGCCACGACATGTGGCACGGACCCTACGGCAGCAACGGCTCACGCAAGCACCTGCTCGCCTCGCTCGACCACTCGCTCAAGCGCATGCGGCTCAACCATGTCGATATTTTTTACTCCCACTGTCCCGATCCCCATACGCGACTCGAGGAAACCATGTCCGCCCTCGCCACCGCCGTGCAAAGCGGTAAGGCAACCTATGTCGGACTCTCAAAATACCCGCTCAAGAGCCTCAAAAAAGCCGTCAAAATCCTCGATGAAATGGGCGTGCGCTGCCTGATCTATCAGCCGCCTTACTCGATCCTCAACCGCGCGGTCGAAGCCGTCGGCATCCTCGACTGGCTCCACAAGGAAGGCATAGGCTGCATCGCCTTCAGCCCGCTCGCCCAAGGCATGCTCACCCAAAAATACCTCAACGGCATCCCCGCCGACTCACGCGCCGCACGACCCGAAGGTTTTCTCCAATCCAATCAAGTCGACGCCCATCGCGAGCAAATCGAGGCCCTCGCCCAACTCGCCGAGCAACACCACATCGCCCTTCACCACCTCGCGATCCAGTGGACCCTCCAACACCCGGCCGTCACCTCCTCCCTCGTCGGCACCCGCAATGTCACGCAACTCGACGACCTGATCAACGCCCTCGACACCCCCACTCCCTCGCGCGAACTCCTCCAAGCCATCGATACAATCAGTCCTGCTTGTGATTGAGTTCGATGATTCAAAAAGATTTACCGCAATGCCGCAGAGGTCGCCAAAGGAACAAGGTCAGGTCAGCCCCAAAAAACCCAAAGTCGCTGTTTGCATCGGCAGCAAAATTTTCCAACAATCACATCATGCTCAAAG
>JBIKIK010000212.1:0-2969 GCA_044361655.1 Luteolibacter sp.
ATTCGGCGAGCTCCGGCGCATGGAGCGCGAGTTGCTCAACAACCGTCGGGATTTTCCAAACGAACATGCCGGCGTTCCAGGTGAAGCCACCTTGGCGAAGAAATTGCTCGGCCAACTCGGGATTGGGTTTTTCGCGAAAGCACTTCACTTCGAAGGGCGGGTTCTCGCAATCGAGCCCAGCAATCACCGCGCGTTCGCCGCGTTCGATGTAGCCGTACGACGGACAAGCCCATGTCGGTTGAATGCCGATCGTGACAAGCCCGTCCGCAGACTCCGCGCTGAGGATCGCGTCGCGCAACACCTCTTGAAACGAAGCGGTGTCTTGAATGAGTTGATCCGACGGAAGCACCAGCATCACCGCGTCGGGATTTTTTGCGGCGACGAGTCCGATGCCAAGGGCGACCGCCGGTGCAGTGTCGCGCTTGGCCGGCTCGGCAAACACATTGGCCGCAGGCAACATCGGTGCGGCCGCACGCACGGCATCGACCTGCTTTTCATTGGTGAGCACGAAGATCTGCTCGACCGGCACCAAGCCATCGAGGCGACGAATGGTTTGCTCGAGCAGCGTGCCGGATCCGAAGAGGTCGAGTAGTTGCTTAGGCCGCGAGTTGCGACTCAAGGGCCAGAAGCGCGTGCCGGATCCGCCGGCAAGGATCAGCGCATAGGTATTGTTAGGTGATGGCATGACTCCGCCAAGTTGCGGGATGTCGCCCCCATGGAAAAGCCGCAATCGTTAGAAATTTTCGTTTCCATGGTTGTCGCCGCGCCACCGATCGGCTAGATTGGTGACATGTCAGCCGAACATTCCGGATCAAAACCCGTGTGGATTGAAACCAGCGCGCTTGCCGCACCGACCTTGCTTGGAGCGGCCGCAGGATTTCTGATTGGCGATCTGATGCATCGCAATGCCCGCCGGGGGTTTGGCATCGGCATCGGCGCGCTCGGCGTAGCAGCTTTGCTTCCTTTTGTCGTTGATGGCCTCAACAACCTCGTCACAGGCCCAAAAAGCAAGGTCGGCGTGAAACGCAGAATCCAAGGCATCCGCGACGCGGGCATTGGCGCACCGGATCACGACGAGGTCGACGCAGAGCTACGCGAGCAAGGCTTGCTGTAAATTATCACCATTTGATCTTTCCCAATAAAAAAAGCCGGTGATAAACTCACGGGCTTTTTAGTAAATTTGGGAGATCACCGCAATCAAGCGGCATCATCGGATCAGTTGGCGATGGCCACCACATTCACGCGGCGGGCTTCCCGATCAAACATCACACGGCCGTCGACGAGGGCGAAGAGCGTGTGGTCACGGCCGATTCCGACGCCAAGACCCGGATGCACCTTGGTGCCGCGTTGGCGGATGATGATGTTGCCGGCGATGACGGCTTGACCGCCGAATTTCTTCACGCCGAGGCGCTTGCTGCGTGAGTCGCGTCCGTTCTTGACGGAACCTTGTCCTTTTTTATGGGCCATGGAAGTAGGTAGGTGAAGTGTTGATGATTAACCTGCGATCGAGGTCACCTCGAGCTTGGTGAGGCTGCGGCGGTAACCTTTGGTTTTGTGGTAGCCCTTGCGGCGCTTGAATTTGAAAGCCACGCCCTTGGGTCCACGGAATTGGCTGAGCACCTTGGCGGTGACGGAGGCACCGGCAACGAGGGGGGCGCCGACCTTGACGGTTTCGCCTTCGCCCACGAGTAGGACATCGAACTTGATTTCAGAATCCACGGGCGCGTCGAGTTTCTCGACATCGAACTTCGTGCCTTGTTGAACGCGGTATTGTTTGCCGCCGGTTTTGATCACTGCGTAGGCCATGGCCGTATTGGGAAAGGTTGGTTGTGCCCCTGCGGGCGGGCGGGGAGAAAATCACGGAGCCCCCACCCGCGCAAGGTTTTTTTTGACTGATTCGGGCGTTTTCAGGGAAATCGCCCGCAAGCGGGTCATTTCGGCGAAAAATCCGGCAAATTGCGCGGCTTTGGAAAAGCGTCCCTGCCCTACTCCCTGCGCTTGAGTAGAGGGAAAAGCACGACATCGCGGATGGTGGGCGCGCCGGTGAGCATCATGACCAAGCGGTCGATGCCGATGCCGATGCCGCCCGCGGGTGGCATGCCGTGCTCGAGGGTCTCGATGAAGTCGTAGTCGACTTTCTGTTCTTCCTCGCCACCGGCTTGATGCTCAAGGCGCTGGCGCTGCACATCGGGGTCATTGAGCTCGGAATAGCCCGGTGAAATTTCCTGACCATTGATGATCAGCTCGTAGACCTCGACGGTTTTTCCGCCGGGGGTTAGCTTCGCGAGCGGGATCAGTTCGCTCGCCACGCGGGTGACGAAGCAGGGATCGAAGGTGTGCTCCTCGACCTTCTTTTCAAAGACCTGCTGCACGACTTCGTAGTCCTCCATTTCGGGCGAGATCTGCACGCCAAGTTCCTCGCAGCGCAGTCGGCGACCAGCCGGGCTGAGCTCGAAGAAATCATCGCCGGCAGCGACCTTGATGAGGTCGTGATAATTCGCGCGGCGCCACGGACGCGTGAGGTCAATCGTGCGCGTGACATTGCCGTCCTCGTCCTTGTGCTCGATTTTCAAGCCGCCGCAAAATTTCTCCGCGAGGTGGCAGGTCATTTCCTCGACGAGGTTGGCCATTTCCTCGAAATCCGAAAACGCCCAGTAAGCTTCGAGCATCGTGAACTCAGGATTGTGGCGGCGCGAAATGCCTTCGTTGCGGAAGTTGCGGTTGAGTTCGAAAATTTTCGTATAGCCGCCGACCAGCAGGCGCTTGAGGAAAAGCTCCGGCGCAATGCGCAGCGTGAGCGGCATGCCAAGCGCGTTGTGATGCGTCTCGAAAGGACGCGCCGCCGCGCCGCCCGCGACATCCTGCAGCATTGGCGTCTCGACCTCGAGAAATCCCCTGTCCTGCAAAAACTTACGGATCTCTGCAAGCATCAGCGAACGCGTCACGAAGAGGTTCGCGCTCTCCGGGTT
>JBIKIK010000036.1:0-10402 GCA_044361655.1 Luteolibacter sp.
GGTCTGTCGCATATTGGGGCTCGGGCTGATGGCTGCATTCGCGGGTGAGATCGAAGACTTCGTCTCGGGCATGCTGCACTTGCGCTTTCCCGAAGCATGGGTCGCCGGAGCATTTGCCTTGGCGGCTATCATCACGGCAATGAGGCACCGCCGCGTGGTGGTTCACTTCGTTGCAACACTCGGTCAGCACGCAGGTGCGGGTCTCATCGCTGCGGCGCTGTTGATCATCTATGTCTTCAACCGCGTGATGGGAAGTTCGGCGTTTTGGAAGGCGTCACTCGGTGATGCCTATTCGCCAAACATCGCGCGCATCTGCAAAGGGTACCTCGAGCTGCTTGCGTGTTATCTCATCTTCATCGGCGCTCTCGGTCTTTCGCTCACGCTTGCGCGCCGCCGGCAATCCTGATTTCCCGCAGTCATGTTTCACATCGTTTTGGTTGAACCGGAAATCCCGCACAACGCGGGTGCCGCAGGCAGGCTCGCGCTTGCCACGGGATCGACGCTGCACTTGGTCAAGCCGCTTGGCTTTTCGCTCGAAGACAAGCATGTGCGGCGCACCGGGCTCGACTATTGGCGCGAGGTCGACCTGCGCGTATGGGAGTCGTTTGATGAATTGAAAAAATCCGCCGATGCCAATGCTGACTTCTGGTTGCTGAGCACCAAGGCCAGCGCGAATCCATGGCAAGCAAATTTCAAGCCCGGCGACTATTTGGTCTTCGGCAGGGAAACGCGCGGCCTGCCCGCCGAGTGGGTCGCAGACGCCGGAGATCGCGCGCTTCGCATCCCTATGTCACCGGGCGGCACCCGCAGCCTCAACCTCTCGACCGCCGTCGCGATCATCCTCTACGAAGCCGTGCGCCAGCAGAACCCCGAGTGGTGATGGAGCCATTCAAGGAACACTTTTCATACGCAAATGCCCGCAAGATCGCGGCGGAAATCCATCGCGCGCATCCGGGCTTCGACATGAAAACCTTCACGCGCGGGCTTGAGAAAAAACTCGCTCCGCTCGAGTTGAAACAGCGCATGCAGGCGGTGGCCGATCACATCGAAGCGGCATTGCCACTCGACGCCCCAGCGCTTTTCGCGGTGCTGGTGAAGGCACTTGCGGGCGATGGCAAACACGGCCTGCGAGGCTTTGCCGTCTGGCCGCTCACCGAGATCGTCGCACGCCGGGGGCTAGAGCATTTTACCGAATCCATGGATGCGCTGGCACAAATGACCCAGCGCTTCACCGCCGAATTCGCCATCCGCCCCTTCATTCGGCATCACCGCGAAAAAACCGTGCAGCAACTTCACCGCTGGTGCGACCACGCCGACGAACATGTGCGCCGCCTGGCGTCCGAAGGCAGCCGACCATTTTTGCCATGGGGCGGCAATCTTTCCGAACTACTAGATTCGCCGTACCAAACATTTGACCTTTTGGAAAAACTCCATCGCGATCCGAGCGACTATGTGCGGCTCTCGGTCGCCAACCACCTCAATGACTTCAGCAAAGGAAATGCCAAGCTGGTCATCGATACCCTCACCCGCTGGCGCAAAGCGGCACCGCGCGACCTGCATCTGGAAAAAATTTCTCGACACGCGTGCCGCACACTGCTCAAAAACGGCCATCCCGCCGCGCTGAAATTGCATGGTTACGGCTCGGCCGATTCGCTGGAGATCGAATCAATCGAACTGCAGGGAAGCTCCATCCGCATCGGCGAAAAAATTGCTTATCGCCTCGTGATCCATAACAAGTCGCAGCAATCACTGCGCGTGATGTTTGACTATGCCATTCACCATCGCAAAGGCAACGGCACCCTCACGCCCAAAGTCTTCAAGGGCCGCGTGAAAGATCTCGCGGCGGGCGAATGCTGGGAAATCAGCGGCACCCATTCATTTAGGCCGGTGACCACACGCGTCTACCACGCCGGCACACACCGCTTCGAACCAAGGATCAACGGCGAGATATTTCCAGCGCTGGATTTTGTTGTGAAGCTTTAAGCGGAATACAGCTCCTTATTTTTCCTGAAAAATTGAACGAAACGCAACGCCTAGACACGGACAAAGGGGAGAGTCTAGCCGATGTTTTTTTGACGGATCATAGCTTTCTTCCGAACTACAAAAAATCAGCGCTCACCAAACGCCAAGCTCCGTGAGCTGGCGGGCGGCGGATTCGGCCCAGCCGCGGTTGGCGGCGGGTGAGGCGGGTGAGGGATGAAGCACCCGGCCTACTGTCGCTTTGCTGCCGCAGGCAGCGGCCGCCCGCGTGAAGCGATCCTCGGCATATCCGCCGACTCCGATCAAGTACGATGGATCTAGTAATTTGATCACCTCAGCGAGATGCTTGAGGCATGCCTGTTCGACAGGCTGCATTTCAGCGGCGGGCAGCTTGTCCGGCGTGAGGTTGGCACCGCTCAGGCCCATCCACACAAGCGGACAGTAATTCATCACGAAATGGTCTTTGAAAAATGAATCCGCCTTGCCGAATCGCTCGGCAAAAAGCCCCCACAGGCGGCGACCGCTCACTTCCGAGCGCTTGCAGGCAAAGCCTTCGATCGGGCGCTTGGGATGCTCTTTCCGTGGTTTTTCCACATCCTCGCAAATGCCAAGCCAATCACGCACGGCGTCGACTTCGCCAAATGGCACACCCGTCTGCGCCATGCCGAAGGGCCCGGGATTCATGCCAAGAAACAGCACGCGTTTTTTGCCGGACCCATAGCGGGAAAGATACGCTTCGTGCGCCTGCCATGCGTACTCAAGCGGGTTGTACACGCAGGCGACCGGATCACCAAATTCAAGGCCGGCGAGATCACTCAGCAGCCACCGGGTCGATGCGATCAGCTTGCTCATGCAGGATCAGGCCCGGGTTTTCCATGCGATCGCCAGCAGCGTCAGCGCCAGCGGCAAGTAAAGCAGCGTCGAGAAAAACAAGCGCCGCGCGGAACTGCGCTGGCCGTCATTCGCGAAGCCGAAGGCGAGCGCCGCCATGATCAATGCCAGCAGCGGACCACCGATTGTCCATAGGATGTTGGCGAATCCGACGAAAGCAGGGATGACCGAAAATGCGGCGAGCGAGATCGCAAACATCGCAGAAAGCAGTCCGCTTTTTTTCCCGCTGAGATCGCCATTTGACCACATTTTGTATCCAGCCGCTTCGTACTCCGCGCGGTGCAGCCAGTTGATCGCGATGAAGTGCGGCAGTTGCCAAAGGAAAAGGATGCCAAAAAGAAACCATGCTTCCCAGCCGAGGCCGCGGCCGGCACCGACCCAACCGATCAGCGGCGGAATCGCACCGGGAATCGCACCCACCAGCGTGTTCGACGAATGGATGCGTTTGAGCGGCGTGTAAACAAACACATAAATCGCAATGGTTGCGGCGGTGAAATAAGCGGCGAGGTGGCCGACCTTTACCGCGAGATGGATGATGCCGATCGCCGACAGGATCCATCCAACGCCGAAGGCCGCCAGGGGATCCATGCGGCGCGCGGGCAGCGGGCGATCGGCGGTGCGTTTCATGCGCGCGTCGAGATCGACCTCCATGAGTTGATTGAAAGCGGCGGAGCCGAACGCCGCAGCCGCAGTTCCGAGTAGCGTGTGCAGGAGCTTCATCCAATCGAAGGACATCCCGCGCGAGGCGAGAATGAATCCGAAGAAGGTCGTGATGAGAACGAAAATGTTGAGCCGCACTTTCATCAGCACGACGAGATCACGGCGGAAGTTGTGGGGCTTCGAGCCGGAGCTTTCGGCCTCGGCATGATCGCCCGTTTGATTGGCTGCATCCATGTTCACCGCCCAATGATGCCCATGCCCGCCGCTTTTCCAATATTTTCCCGACGAAGATCTGCGACGCCTGCAACAATGGCAAAAACGGATTGCCACCGGCCACGAGCCCGGACTGAATGAAACATGATCCGCACTTATCATGTTCTGGGATTTTTGCTGCTCGCAGGCATTTGCCATGCCGGGGATGAAATGCGCACCTGGACCGACGCGCAGGGCCGCAAAATCGAGGCGCGGATGAGCGGACTTGATGGCGATCAGGTCATGCTCGAGCTCAAGGACGGCCGCAAGCTCCCCTACCCGCTCGCAAAGCTTTCCGCCGAGGACGCGCATTATGCGCGGCACTTCAAAGCTGCATCGCCGACCGGCGAGACCACCATGCAAGGCCTCAACTTCGAAGCGGAGTGGCCCGATCGCATCAAGTACGGCGAAGATCCCGAAATCGCGATCATCAGTGAGGATGCGGATCAGAAAAAATTCATCTATGAGAGTGCCAACTATCGCTACCACTGCGATGTGCGGCTCTCGAAGTCGGTCGTGCGCGGCTTCGCGTTGATGTTTGAAGCGACGCATTTGTTTTGCCGCAGTTTGCCACTGGCCTTGGATGGTGGCGACAAAACCGACGGTAAGCTCGAGATCCGGCTTTTTGAATTGTATGAAGATTACATCTCGGCGGGCGGCATGCAGGGATCGGCGGGCGTGTTTATCAGCGGACGCGCCTTGGTGCTGGTGCCGCTCGACAACTTGGGCGTGCGCAAAGTGGGCAGCGGCTACATGCTTGATCGCGACAAGAGCAGCAAGACCCTGCCGCACGAGTTGACCCATCAGCTCACGCCGCGTCCCTATTTTGCCGAAGGCTCGATGGGTTGGTTCACCGAAGGCATCGCCGAGTATGTGGCAGTGACACCGTATCGCTCCGGCGCTTTCAGCGTGCGCGGCAACCACAAGGACATCATCGATTACACCACCGCCTACGGATCAAAAAACACCGGCGGCCGCGCGCTTGGGGAAAACATCCACATTTCCGACCTCAAGGAATTCATGCTGCAGGATTACAGCAACTTCATGCGCGACCCGCAGATCAATTACGGATGCAGCCTGCTCATCACCCACTACTTCCTGCAGATGGATGGCGATGGCGACGCCAAACGCATCAAGTCGTTTCTCAAGGCACTGCGCGATGGCAAAACTGGTGAGGATGCGATCGCCGTGTTGCTCGATGGAAGAAGCTACAAACAGGTCAGCGAAGAAATCGGCAAGGCCTGGGGGCGGCGCGGGATCAACCTCACATTCGGCGCGAAATAGCCCGCCGCTTAGAGCAGTTTGCGAAAAGGTGTAGCCGGTGGAGCGAGAAGATTTTGGCCAGGGCAAGGCGTTGCGATGGAGTGGATAGACATCCACGACTGAGCAACAACGCAGCCATGGACAAGGATTCCGTTTTTTCAAGGCTGGCGAAGCCGCAAATTTCCCACACCTAACACCAGCCACCGGCTACAGATTTAAGCAAAATGCTCTAAAGGCCTTTGAAGCCGCGGTATTCCTGATAGGTGCCGATCGGCACGGAGACCGCGCGCCACTCGCGGTTGAGCTTGCGGTGGCGGTTGATGAAATCGGTGGGGTCAACCCAGTTGACCATGTCCGCAGGCACGCTGTTGCGCACGACACCGATAGTGATGTTGTGACGCATTTCAAAATGCAGGTGGGCGGGATACATGCCGTAGTTGGTGCCGATCGTGCCGATTTGCTGACCGCGTTTCACCATCTGGCCGACCTTCACCAGCATCGTGTCGAGATGCGCGTTGAGGGTGTCGACATATTTCACCTCACCACCTTCCTTGTCGCGATAAGCATGGCGCGTGAGTACAAGTTTGCCCCAACCAGTGCGCACATCGTGGGCGAAAGTCACAACGCCATCGGCGATCGCATAAACCGGATCGCCAAGATCGCTGTCGCCGCCGCTACGGCCATTCCAGTCCTCGCCAAAATGTTGCGGCGCACGCAAACGCAAGCCGCGAGATTTGTAATAGCCATCGGCATTCGGTTTTCCGACAGGGAAATCAAATCCATCGGCGAGGTTCATCTTCACCGTTTGGGCTTCGGCCAAGGGCGCAAGGCAGAAAAGAATCGCCACTAGGCAGCAGGCATTCAAAGCGCGAATCATCACGGCAAGTCCAACGCCAGCGGCGGCGCACCGCAAGGGAAAACGCGCCAACGATTGTTTCGTCAACGCAGACCCTTGAGCGATTCAAGGATTGCGGCGCGCATTGGCGGGCTACTCAGGTTGCCGAGATGGCCGCCATTCGGAAACATCGTGTGTTTTTTGCCGGGAAATGTCGACTTGAGCCATGCGGCGTCGGAAGGGCCGAGCAGGAAATCATTGCGATTAGAAAGCACGCGCACCTTTGAATTTGAGCGCAGCTGTGATGACTTGTTGCGAAGGTCGGCTTCGTGCAGGATTTGCGACGCGCTGATGCCGCGGGTTGCGTAGTACGGCACGACGAGTTTGTGGAAATAATCGCTGTAGGACCAATGGCTGATTTCATCATAGGCGCTGTTGCGGCTCCATGAGGAAAGCGGCGCTTGGATCTGGCCAAGGTTGTGACGCGACTGGCTGTTGAAGATCGCATCGCGCAGGATGAAACGGAAGTTGAGGCCGATGAGGTATTTCGATTCATTGCCGCCAAAGGTGACGGGCGGAGTCTTCGCGCGCGGGCCGGGCGCCAGCATCATGAGTGCCTTCGCGGTGGTTTGATTGATGCGTTCATGGCGCTCCTGTTGCGGCCATTGAAGAGGTGCTTTGTAAAAAGCATCGAGAAATCCGGCACCGATCTTAAGATCGACCGGGCTGTTGATCGCCACATAGCGGTCGGCAACGAGCAGGTCATTGCTTTGAGATTTTTCACGCGCTGCAATTTGCAATGCTTGGAAGCCGCCCATCGAGAGCCCGATGATCGCGCATTTGCCGAAGCGACCCGGATGACGCTTTTCCAAATCGTTGTTGATCGCACTGAGCGCGACGAGCAGGTCATTGCTATCGACCGGCGCATAGGCCGGCAACGCGGCGGTCGATGCGTTGCTCATGAATTCCGGGTGAAACACGCTGCTGATCGTGACCACCGAAAATCCATTCGCGTAAAGGTGCTCGGCCACCGCCAGTGTCGTGAACGAAAGGCGGTGCGAACCGAGGCCGGGCATCACAAAAACCAATGGCGCGGCATCGCGTTGCAGCCAGCAGTTGAACTTGAGCGATTTGCCGGTCGAGTCGAGGCACACGCTCATCGTGCGTCCTTCGAAAGGAAACGACGATGACTCGCAACGGATCGCGGCGACGCCGAGAGTTTCAAGCGTCGCTTGGTCCGCCGCTTCATAATGGCGGTGATTGGTGAAATTCGCATTCGCGATGCCGGAAAGCGCGGCTTTGGCCAGCACATAGGAATCGGCCTCGGCGCTCAACAAGCGCGCCGCATCGTCGGCCGATTCGCTCAAGCGATTGAAGGTGCAGAAGCCCGAGACACCGCGCGCTGCCGTGATGTAGGTCGTCGGTTCGGCAGCCTTGTCGGCGATGAGCCCGACAGTTTCAGCATCGCTGCTCGGCCCGAGAAATGGCAGCACCACGAAATTTTGCGGCTTCCAACCCCATTGGTTGAAGGTCTGGGCAAAGTCCGCATCGGATCGGCCAATCTTCCAGCGGCTCGCGACATCAAAAAACCCACCAACACCCGCAGTCGTGTTGCAGAGAAAACGCAGCGACTCATCGCCGGCACCGGACCAGCGACCTTGCAACGCGTGGTTCAGTAAGCGGCCGGGATAAGTGATGTTGCGCGAAAAATTCCTCACCGATTCACGCGCCGGCGCCGGGACCAAGGCATGGTACCCAGTCGAAAGCGGATGCAAAAGACCGTGCATGAGCCCGCGGTTGAACTCCCACACACCGCGGTTGAACGGCTCGATCGGATCTGAGAGCGACTCAGGCATCAACTCATCGCGCGGCACCTGCGCGTGATTTACCGATGGCGCTGTGCACGATGAAAGCATCGCAAACGCCAAGACGCCGCATGCCATAGGCGAATGGCGAGCCTTGAATTTGATATGCGATCTTTTCATCGGGAAATGATCTTGCCTCAAGCGGTCACCAACTTCACCAGCAGATCGTCGCTGTCGACTTGATCGCCCTTCTGCACGAGGATCTCGCCAACCGTGCCGTCGGCTGCGGCGCTGACCGTGGTAAGCATCTTCATCGCTTCGAGCACGACGAGCTTGTCGCCGGCCTTCACTTCCTGGCCAGTGGAGACGGCGACCTCGGTGACCATGCCCGGCATCGGAGCGCAGGCTTGGGCCGGATTGCCGGGCTCGCCCTTGACCCGGGTCGCCTTCAAAACCGACTTGAGCGAGTTGTCGAGCACCACTGACTCGCGCGGCATGCCGTTGAGCTCGTAAAAAAGCGCGCGGCGGCCGGCGGAATCCGCTTCGCCGATCGAGATTAGCTTGATGATTAGGATCTTGCCGGGGTCGATCTCGACCTCGATTTCTTCACCGATCTGTAGACCGTAAAAGAACGCGCTGGTCGGCAAACTACTAAGGTCATCGTACTTTGCGCGGAACGCGTTGAAGTCGGCAAACACCTGCGGGTACATCAGGTGCGAGTAGAGGTCGTCCTCGCTGGCCGGGCGACCGAGTTTTTTCGATAGCGCTGCACGGGTTTCGACAAGGTCGACCGGCTCGGCCAGCTCGCCGGGGCGCTTGGTGGTGGCCTTTTTGTTGCCGAGTACGACCTTCTGGACATCGGCGGGCCAGCCACCGTCGGGTTGGCCGAGTCCGCCGGAAAGCATGTCGATCACCGACTCCGGGAAGTCGATCGAGCCGGGCTTGAGCTTTGGCACATCGGCCGCGCGGATGCCACGGGTCACGAGGAACATGCACATGTCGCCGACGACTTTGGATGAGGGTGTGACCTTGACGATGTCGCCGAAGAGCTGGTTGACCTCGGCGTAGGTGCGAGCAATTTCGCGCCAGCGGTGGCCGAGGCCCATCGCGTTCGCTTGTTCGCGAAGGTTCGTGTACTGGCCGCCGGGCATTTCGTGTTCGTAGACTTCGGCGGTGCCGGCGCGCGGTGCCGAGTCGAAGGGCTTGTAAAAGCCGAGCACTTCCTCCCAGTAATCGGAGAATTCGTTGAGCGAGTCGAAGTCCAGCCCCGGGTCGCGTTCGGTTTTGGCGAGTGCGGACGAGACCGAATTGAGGTTTGGCTGCGAGGTCGAGCCCGACATCGAGGCGATGGCGAGGTCGACGATGTCGACGCCGGCATCGGACGCAGAGAGCACGGATGCGGCGTTGAGGCCGGAGGTATCGTGCGTGTGGAAATGGATTGGAATGCCGATTTCCTGTTTGAGCGCGGCGACAAGTTTTTCCGCGGCCATCGGCTTGCAAAGGCCGGCCATGTCCTTGATCGCGAGAATGTGCGCGCCCATGCGCTCAACCTCCTTGGCCTTGGCGATGTAATACTTGAGCGAATACTTGTCGCGCTTCTCGTCGTTGATATCGCCGGTGTAGCAAATTGCAGCTTCACAGAGCACCTTGCCGTGCTCGCGCGTGGCCTCCATCGCGACCTGCATGTTGGGCAGGTAATTGAGCGAGTCGAAGATGCGGAAGATGTCCATGCCCGAATCCGCCGCATGCTTGACGAAGCCGGCGACGACATTGTCGGGGTAATTCGAATAACCAACCGCATTGGATCCGCGGAAGAGCATCTGGAAACAGATGTTCGGGATTTTTTCGCGCAAGCGACGCAGGCGTTCCCACGGGCATTCGCTGAGAAAACGCATCGCCGTGTCGAAGGTCGCGCCGCCCCACATTTCCAGCGAGAAGAGTTGCGGCATGCGGTGAGCGATCGCCTCGGCGACGCGCAGCATATCGTAGGAGCGCATGCGGGTCGCGATGAGCGATTGGTGCGCATCGCGCAGTGTCGTGTCGGTGATGAGCAGGCGCTTCTCGGCAAGGATCCACTGCGCAAATTTCTCGGGGCCAAGCTCGAGAAGCAAATCGCGGCTGCCCTTCGGCACCACCGCGTGATGCTGGATAACCAGCGAGTCGGGCACATTCGCCTTGGGCAACGCGGCGACAGGCTTCCAACCCTTGGCGGTGGCGTTGCCGTTGATGGTGATGTCGGAAAGGTACGACAGTGTGCGTGTCGCGCGGTCGCGGCGCGGGCGGAAACGAAACAGCTCGGTCTTGGTATCGATGAGCTTGGTGTGGGCCTGACCGCTGCGAAAGGTTTCATCCGCAATGACATTTTCCAAAAACGGAATGTTGGTCTTCACGCCGCGAATGCGGAACTCGCGCAGCGCTCGGTCCATGCGTTGGCAGGCCATCGGAAAATCGCGGCCCATCGCAGTGACCTTTACCAGCATCGAGTCGTAGAATGGCGTGACCACCGAGCCGGCGTCGCCCGAAGCGGCATCGAGGCGGATGCCAAAACCGGCGGCCGAGCGGTAGTTGAGAATACGGCCGTAGTCGGGGGCGAAATTTTTTTCCGGATCCTCGGTGGTGACGCGACATTGGATCGCAAAGCCATTGCACGGGATCTCGTCCTGCGGCGGGATGGCAACCTCGGGACCGAAGAGCGATTCGCCGCCGGCGATGAGGA
>JBIKIK010000213.1:0-2954 GCA_044361655.1 Luteolibacter sp.
GCCGCTGCCCGGCGGCGGCATGCTCATCGACAACCCAGGCATGCGCGAAATCCAGATGTGGACGGATGAGGGCACGCTGCGCGAAAGTTTCTCGGATGTGAGCGCGATTGCGTCCGACTGCCGCTTTGCCGACTGCGGCCACCGCAGCGACGCCGGATGTGCGATCCGCGCTGCAGTGGAGGCCGGCACGCTCGATGCCGCGCGTCACGCAAGTTTCCTCAACCTCGAAAATGAAATTGCCGCGCTTAAAAAACGCGCCGAGAAACGCCAAATGGCGGTCGAGCGCTGGGCGAAACGCAACAGCCGCGTCAAGGCGCGCAACCTCGAAGACCGCATCCAACTCGAACGCGATGAACGCGGCGAAGCTTGATCAACTCATCATGAAACCGGGATCCACCACATCGGGCATCAAATCGGCAATCGTGGCATTCGCAATCATTTGCGGCGGTGTGACATCGTCGATGGCGCAGGTCGCGCAGATGAAGGATGCGCTTGCCGGAGCACGGAAACCGGCAGCGGAGAAGCCCGAGGAAGTGCGCGCGCGGTTCGACCAATGGCTCAAGGAATCGCGTGAGGACCTTGCGAGGATCGATGCCGAAGGCGCATCGAATGCCTTGCCGCCCGGCATCTCGCAGGCAGAGGTCGATGACCGCCGCCAGGACCTCGAACAAATCATTCTCACGATTCCAAGGCTTCTCAAAAATCTTGATTCGAATGCCGAGGCGAAAAAAGCGCTCGAAGCATCCAAGAACGCCAGCGCCGCGTGGACCGGCTTTGCCGACAAGCCGCCTTACTCGATCCTGATGGTCGACGAGTTGCTCAACGAACGCGATGCGATCCGCGCAAAGCTTTCGTCGCATGAGTCATCCTTGCTCAACTACGAAGGCCTGCTAGCTGGCGCGGTCGCCGACATGAAATCCGCCGAGGATGCCGTGAGCAATGCGATCCTTGCCGTGCGCGATGGCGATGCGACCGCCGATGGAACCGCCAAGTGGAAGCTCGAGGCGGCGCGCATCCGCTCGCGGCTCTTTGCATGTCGCGCGGCGAATATCAAAAGCGCTGCCGAAAACCTCAGGGAATGGAATGCAGCCGCGAAGATCGATCTCGCGCTGACCGAGCGCAAGGTGCTGCTGGCACAGAGCAATGGGGCATTCAACGAGGCGGACCTCGAAAGGATCGGCCGCATATCCGAAGAGCGAAAAAAAGCGATCCACAAGGAAATCGAAGCGATGGAAAAACGGCTCAAGCCGGCCTTCGTCGCACGGCGTCAGGCGCAGGCCACACTCGATGCCTTGCTGGCGGGCACCGCACCCGAGCCTGACAAGGCACCCGAAGGGATCGAAATGGCGAAGTACCGGCTTGAGGTCACGGTTGGTCGCGTCGAGGGGCTGCAATCGCTGATCGAAAATCTCGAAAGCCTCGTACGGCTGGAGAATATGAATTTCAAAGCCTACCAGAATCGCCTCGCGATCCTGAGGGCCAAGAACGAAAGCGAACGCGAAAAACTTCGCGCGGCGCTCGCCGCCACCAGCGATGAACTCAAGGCCTGGGGCAATGTACTCGACAGTGAAATCGCCACCCGCACGGCCGACCTCAGCAAGCTCGAAGCACGCGCGGCATCGATCTCGTCCGATGACCCGCGCTTCGACCTTCTCAACGAACAACGCGCGAGCCACAGCGAGCAACTCACGATGCTGCAACGCACCGACCAAGCGGCCACGGCGCAAAGAAAACTGATCCGCCGCTGGATCGCCGATCACACGCCCAAGCTACAAGAAGACACACTGATCACACGCCTCGGCCGCCTCGCCAGCGAGGCGCCGACGATCGTCTCACGCATCTGGTCGCTCGAGGTGATGAGCTTTGAGGAAAATGTCGAGGTCGACGGACAAACGATCAAGGGCCGCATTCCGGTGACGCTTGGCATGTTGCTGCGCGCGCTGATGTTTTTCCTGATCGGATACGGAGTCGCTTCACTCATCGCCAAGCGAATCCAAAAAAGCGTCGTCGCGAGAGGTCACATCGCCGAGGCCCAGGCACGCACGCTGCGCAACTGGGTGATGATCTTTGTCGGCGTGACGCTGGCTATTTCCACACTTTCGATTCTCAAAATCCCACTGACGGTTTTTGCCTTCTTCGGTGGTGCGCTCGCGATCGGTTTTGGTTTCGGCACGCAAACGCTGATCAAAAATTTCATCAGCGGCATCATCGTGCTCGCCGAGCGCAAGGTGCGCGTCGGCGACATCCTCGATGTCGATGGCATCGTTGGCAGCGTGACGGAGATCAACACGCGCTCATCGGTGATCCGCAGTGCCGACGAGGTCGAAACGGTGATCCCCAATTCCTTGTTTCTGGAAAACCGCGTGACCAACTGGACGCTTACCAGCGCGCGCGTGCGGCGCAGCATCAAGGTCGGCGTGGCATACGGCACCTCGCCGCAAAAGGTGATGGATATCCTCACGCAGGCCGCCGCAAGGCATGGGCTCATCTGCAAAGAACCCGCACCCTACGCGGTGTTCGAAGACTTCGGCGACAACGCCATGGTCTTCAGCGTCTACTACTGGATCGACATGAGCGCCGGCGCCAATTCGTCAGTGATCGCCAGCGACCTGCGCCTGATGATCGAGAAACATTTCACCGAAGCCGGCATCGGCGTGCCATTCCCCCAACGCGAAATGCACCTGAGCACGGACACACCCATCGAAGTGCGCATGGTGAAGGGAAATACTGAATGATAAATTTTGAATTTTGAATGGGGAAGAAAATGAAGAGGCCTACTCTTCATAGGCAGGGACCTTTTTGCCTTTGCTTCGCTCCGGCCATGCCAAGTCGCCAAGGTCGCAAAGAAGATGAGTGATGGGTTATTGAGGGAAGAGTAAGAAGAGTTTGAACCGCGAAGGAACACGAATGGGAGAGAAGAGGTGGATCGTGGATGAAGAGGCGCTTCGCGCTAG
>JBIKIK010000037.1:0-10396 GCA_044361655.1 Luteolibacter sp.
TAAGGGTAAATTCTCCTTAATGGAGAGATAAATGTTGAATGAAAATAAAGTGGCGGAGGGGGTGGGATTCGAACCCACGGGACCTTGCGGCCCTCCGGTTTTCAAGACCGGCGCAATCGACCACTCTACCACCCCTCCGGGAACGACGTGTCGCAAAAAAGATTTGATGCGGGTCCGATGATATTTCAAGGCGAAACGAAATGACCGTGTATTTGTTCGTCATGATTGCAGTGGATCGAGTGATGATTAAAAAGCGAGGCTGGACGGCAGGCGGTGGGCTGGCCTTTACTCCGTGGCGCGCATGAATGCCGCCGTGGCGGAATGGTAGACGCCACGGACTTAAAATCCGTTGAGGGGCAACCCTCGTGGGGGTTCGAGTCCCCCCGGCGGCACATTTTCGCGATCGTAATGTCGCTTGCGGACTGATTCAACCTCACCCCGCGAGGACGGTATCGAGCACTTCGAGGCAGCGGCGGTTTTGTTCCATCGTGCCGATCGAGATGCGGATCCAATCGGGCAGTTTGTAACTGCTCATCGCGCGCACGATCACGCCTTGCTTGAGCATGTCGCGGAAGACGCGGTCGCCATCGCCGGTTTTGACCAAGAGGAAATTGGCATGACTGGGAACGAATTCGAGTGAACGCGCGTTGAAGGCATTTTCATAAAACGCCATGCCTTCGGCATTCACTTTTTTCGTTTGTGCCATGTGCGCATGGTCGGCGAGTGCCGCCACGGCGCCGGCTTGGGCGATGGCGTTGACATTGAAAGGCTGACGCGCTTTTTGCAGGAGCCCGGCCAGATGCGGAGGCGCGATGCCATAGCCGACACGCAGTGCGGCGAGTCCGTGGATTTTTGAAAATGTCCTTAAAATGCAGGCATTTCGGCCCTCACGGACATACTTGAGTGTGTCGGGCGGAGAATCGGGAAACTCGAAGTAGGCTTCGTCGAAGACGGCGATCACATGCTCAGGCAACTTGTCCATGAAGCGGTCGATCGCTTCCTGTCCGACCATGGTGCCGGTTGGGTTGTTTGGGTTGGCGATGAAGACGAGTCGGGTGTTGGGCGTGATCGCGGCGGCCATCGCGTCGAGATCGTGGATGAATTCGGGATCGGGCACTTCGATGTATTTCGCGCCGAAGAGCGTGGCCATGAGTTTGTACACGACGAAGGCGTGCTCGGCCGCGATGAGTTCCGCATCGCGGTTGAGGAAGGTGTGGCAGAGCAGCTCGATGATTTCGTTCGAGCCGTTGCCGATGATCACATGATCGCGCGTGAGTCCGAGTGATTCGGCGACGGCGTTGCGCAGTTGGTAGCCGCCACCATCGGGGTAAATGTGCGAATCACTGAGAGCCTTTTGCATCGCAGCGACCGCGAGAGGTGAGGGGCCGAGAGGGTTCTCATTGGAGGCGACCTTGACGATTCGCGACGGCTCAAGCCCGAGCTCGCGCGCGGTTTCATCGATGGGTTTTCCCGGCTCGTAGGCAACAAGATCGCAAACAAAGCGGTTGGCGTAAGAGGCAAGACTCATGGCGGGGGAAAGCTAGGGGGAGAAGAGGTGAGATTCAAGACGCAAGAGACAAGAGAAGAAGTATCTCTTCCCCTTGGGTGGAGAATCAGGCACAAAAAAGAGCGGCCGCTTTCGCGACCGCTCTTGAGTTGATTGAAGTTTAAACTTCGGTTGAATTAGAAGCTGGTGCTGAGCATGCAGCCACCAACGAGTTCGTTGCCGTGACCACCGGTGTAGTTGTCGTCGTCGTCAGTGAGTTGGACGGCAAGAGCCACAAACGGAGACAGCTTGGCGTTTTCAGCAAAGCCCCAGTCGAGGGAGGCCTTGGTGGTCCAAGAGGTGTCTTGGTCGTCAGCCCACATGTAACCGATGTTGGTTCCAAGGTTGAGGGTGAGGCACTGGTTGAGCTCGAAACCGCGGCTGAGGCCGATTTCCGAGTAGTCACCGAAATAGTTGTCCGCAGTGCCTTCAAGATTCCAGTAGTAAGCGGCGTAGGCATTGGCGAAGCCAAGGTCACGCGAGAGCTTGACATAGACTTCTTGGAAATCATCGAGATTAACATCAGTGTCTTCGTTCATGTAGTAGATGTAACCAACAGCTGCGGTCGCAAAACCGAGGTCTTTGGAAACTTCAGCGAACAGGTCGAGTTCATCAACATCGCTTTCAGCAACATCATACGAGCCGTACCAAGCGCCAGCGCTCAGTCCGAGGCCGTTCCACTCGGTCGTAGCGCTTGCGCTGGCTTCAACGAGGTCTTGGCCGAGGTTTTCTCCGCGGAAGATATACTCGGAAGTATATCCAGTGCCGAGGGTGTATTCAACTTCCGCCGAAGCGTTGCCGGCCACAAGGGCGGAGGCAGCGGCCAGGGCGCCAATAGTTTTGCAGTAGTTTTGCATATATTTTTTAGTGTTGGTTTCGGTTGCTGCTTGCTTCCTTGCTGTGCCGGATTGGAACAGTGAGGAACATCTCGGAGTTAGCAACCCGCGTGCCAGAAATGGTGCTGGTTGCGTTCCGTTGAGGCGAATGTTTCGCATTTCTTAAGGAACTGTCCAGCATTTTTTTCAGGTCCGCATGCGCGTTCCGTGCCGGGCAAATAAAGCGGGTTCCTCATACCCGGCAAGGAAAGAGTGCAAGTTTACGCGATTTTTGCCTTATTTGCAGGGGGAATTGGGTGGTTTTTCGGTCGATTTCGATCTTGGCACGGGATGTGCTCAGTGTGATGCGCCTGCCTTCAATCCAGTGATTTTGGGTCTCGGCAACCAAACATCTGATCAACCCTACGCAATATGAGCAGTCATTACCTAAATAAAGTGCGGGCCATGCTGGCTGCGGCAATTGGATTTGCCGTGATCCCCCTCGCGGGTTCCGCTTATGCGCAGGACGCGGCAACCGCACCCACTGAGGTGGCGGTCGAAGCGCCTGCAGTCGAACCATCGGCGACCGAAGCCCCAGCAGCTGAGGAGGCAGCCCCGGCAATACCCACCGTCGAGGAGCGCCTGGCGGACATCGAGGCCTACATGAACAATGTGGCTCGTCCGGAAAAAGCCAGTGGTGCGGACTCACTTGTTGCCGGCCCTGGCCCTGGAGCAAACGCCTGGCAAATGGTCAGCACCGCGCTGGTGCTTTTCATGACCTTGCCCGGTCTGGCGCTGTTCTACGGCGGTCTGGTCCGCCGCAAGAATGTTCTTTCGGTATTGGCCCAATGCTTGGGCATTGCTTGCGTCGTCACCCCGCTTTGGTGGCTCTGCGGCTACAGCCTGTCCTTTGGGGCGGGCAATGCGTACATCGGTGATTTTGCTTACGCGCTGTTTAAAGGAGTTGAGCCCGGAAATGTCGGTGCTGGTTACTACTGGATCTCCGACAGCATGTGGGCGATGTTCCAGCTCACCTTTGCGATCATCACTCCCGCGCTCATTATCGGAGCGATCGCCGAACGGATGAAATTCATCTCGATCATGGCTTTCGTGGTGCTCTGGATGTTTGCCGTCTATTTCCCCTTCGCTCACATGGTGTGGTCGACCACCGGTCTGATGTGCGGACCGCTCAACCCTGATGCCGGCATCAAGGCTATCGACTTCGCGGGTGGCACGGTGGTGCACATGACCTCCGGATGGAGTGCCTTGGTGCTTTGCATGATCCTCGGCAAGCGCCTTGGATTTGGTAAGGAGCAAATGACTCCCCACAGCATGGTGCTCTGCATGATCGGTACCGGCATGCTCTGGGTCGGATGGTACGGCTTCAACGCCGGATCCGCTCTTGGTGCTGATGCGATCGCCTCGAACGCCTTCACCACCACCACCCTCGCAGCAGCGACCGCCGGTCTGGCATGGGCAGCGATCGAGTGGATCTTCAAGGGCAAGCCGAGCGTGCTCGGATTCTGCTCGGGCATCGTGGCCGGTCTCGTGGTCATCACCCCAGGTGCAGGCTTCGTGACAGCGACCTCTTCGGTGATCATCGGTGTCCTCGCCGGTGTCATTCCCTTCCTCGCGGTTGCATACCTCAAGAAACTGCTCGGATATGACGATGCCCTCGACACCTTCGGCGTGCACGGCGTGGGTGGTACCCTGGGTGCGATCCTCACCGGCATCTTCGCCGACGAGAAAGCCAACTCGGTGGTTGGTCCCCTCAAGGATGGTCTTCTGATGGAGCAATTCAAGGCCGTGGGTCTGACCATTGTCTGGAGCGTGGTTGCTACCGCCATCATCGCCTACATCATCAAGTTCACGCTGGGTCTGCGCCCTGATCCCGAAGTTGAGACATCCGGTCTCGATCTCGCGGAACACGGCGAGCAAGGCTACGAGCACTGATTTGCCTGAATGGGTTCTTAAGAAACGGGTGGGCTGGAAACAGTCCACCCGTTTTTCTTTTGTTAAAGATTCAAGAATCAATAATCAAGAAGCCAGAGACCAGAGGAAGATGGTTTATTGGTTAAGTGTTATGGGTTATTGGGGAAGAGTATGAAGAAGTTGCTTTTTTATCTTCTGTCTTCTGTCTCATTTTCTTCTGTCTCCTTCCGCAGGAAGGTTTTGCCTTCAGAAATCGGTGGTTTTCGCGTTGGTTTCGGGTTTATCTGCGGCCGTGAATCGCGTGCGGGTGCAGAAAATTTTGTTTTTGGCAGTAATTGGTGCCGCATGTTTTGCGGCGTGGGCGTGGTTGCGGCCTTATGCGTGGCAAGTCGACCCTGCGGCGCGTTGCCAAATCGAAGGGGTCGAAATTTCCGAGGATCACGGCTATTACTGGGTCGAGGTGTTTTTAAAAACCAATGAGGGCGAAGGGTTTGATCCGACCCGAGCGGTGAAGCTCGAAACGGCGGCGGGGCGTGAGATTAAGCCCGCCGATTTTCATTTTGCCGCGCAGGCGGGAATCGAGCGTCCGCGTCTGAAATTTTGGCTCGAGTCGGCCGACCTTGCTGGGCGTCTTGAGCTTCGCATCAATGACGGCAAGTTGGTGCTCAAATCCAACGAGGGATTGCCGCAGATCGCCCGCTCCGGCAATCGGCGTTTCACAACTCATCACTGGTGAACCATGGCTTGGCTGATCATCGACAACTCCAACACGCGGACGAAATTCGCCCTCGGCGATGAGCATGCTCTCGGCGCGTGGCGCGGAATTTTGCCAACGCCGGACATTTCTTCCGAATCGCTTGAGCAGCTCACTTCGCAGCTCGAGTTTTCGGCGGTCATCATCGGATCGGTTGTGCCGACCAAGGCGGCGGTGTTGCGTGCTTATTTCGAGGATCGCGTGCCTTGCCATTTTCTTAGTCATGCGAGCCCGCTGGGGATGGGCATCGATTACCCCGAGCCGCAAAAGATCGGTGCCGATCGCCTTGCCAATGCAGTGGGAGTTATGGCGCGTCATGGCGCACCGGCGATCGTGATCGATTTTGGAACCGCCGTGACTTTCGATGTCATTTCCTCGGAGCCCGCGTATTGCGGTGGGGTGATCGCGCCCGGCCTCGGTGCGATGTCGGGTTACTTGCCGCAAAAAACCGCGCTCTTGCCATCGATCGAGCTCGAGGAACCCGCATCGGCGATCGGTAAATCCACCGAACACGCGATGCAGGTGGGCGCCGTTTTTGGTTACCGCGGCTTGGTGCGCGAAATCATTGCAAAAATTCGCGCCGAGCTTGCTGGGGCACCAAAGATTATCGCCACCGGCGGTGATGCGGAATTGATCGCGAAAGGTCTGCCGGAAATCCAAGCCGTCGATGCCGACCTCACGCTCGAAGGTCTGCGGCTCGTCGCGGCACGGGTGTTTGCGTGAGCATGGCACGAAATTTTTCCGCTCATTCGCCATTTGATTTCCCCCCGTTCGCTGTTAGAAATGCAGAATGGAAACGCCCCATACACGCAGCAATCGTCGTCAATTTGTCAAACTCAGTGCCCTTGCCGCAGGTGCAGTGATGCTCCCGTCGCGCGCGATGGCGCAGGCGCCAGCAGCTTTTTCGTTGCCCGCGTTGCCTTTTGCGGCCAACGCGCTTGAGCCGCATATCGATGCCCGCACGATGGAAATCCATCACGGCAAGCATCACGCGGCCTATGTCGCCGGACTCAATGCCGCGTTGGAAAAAGCGCCCGAGCTGAAGGGCAAATCGCTCGAGGAAATTTTCGCTGGCATCACCGATGTCTCCGACGAATCCGTGCGCACCGCCCTGCGCAATCACGGCGGCGGTCACTGGAACCACACGCTGTTTTGGAACACCCTCGCGCCGGCAAAAAAATCTGGCGCGCCATCGCCGGAGCTGCTCAAGGCGATCGAGGCGTCGTTCGGATCGATGGACGATTTCAAAAAAGCCTTCAACGAAACAGCGACCAAGCGTTTCGGATCGGGCTGGGCGTGGGTGTTCTCCGCCAAGGGCAAGCTGCGCATCACCAGCACCGCGAATCAGGACAACCCGCTCATGAAAGGCATCGTCGCTGATGCCGATCTCGGCACGCCCTTGCTCGGCCTCGATGTGTGGGAGCATGCCTATTACCTGCACTACCAGAACCGCCGCGCGGATTACATCAATGCTTGGTGGAGCGTGATCAATTGGGGCGAAGTTTCGCGCAAATTTGCAGCTCTTTGATCCACCGGACGAAAAATCGAGTCGACCTTTGCGCCGCGATCCGGACAATGCGCGCATGTCCGGACGCGACGACCTCAACGACCTTTCCCTGCTTGGCAAACCTGAGACGCGTTTGCCCTCGTCGCCTTCCGAGGCGCGCCTCGAGGTGTTTCCCAACCACCGTCCCGGCCGCCGATACTGGGTCACGCTCAACTGCCCGGAGTTCACCTCGCTGTGCCCGGTCACGGGTCAGCCCGACAGCGCGAAAATTGTGATCCGTTATGTGCCCGGCGAAACCTGCGTCGAGACCAAGAGCCTCAAGTTTTATCTCGCGTCATTCCGCAACGAGCCGTCGTTCAACGAGGAAATCGTCAACCGCATTCTCGATGACCTCATCAAGGCGATGAACCCGCGCGATATTGTCGTGCGCGGTGAATTTGCGCCGCGCGGCGGCATCCAGCTCACCGCCGAGGCCTCCTATCCCGAGAGCCCGGCATCTTGAAATGAAAGCCTGCGTCCTGCTGAGCGGTGGAATGGATTCGGTGACGGTGTTTCACCAGGCGCTGCGTGATGGCGAAGTGGCTGCGTGCCTTTCCTTCGATTACGGCGCTAAACACAACGCGCGGGAAATTCCTTTTGCCAAACTCCATGCCGATCGCGCGGGTGTGCCGCATCATGTCGTGTCCTTGGATTTCATGGACCGCTTGTTCAAGTCCGACTTGCTGCGTTCCGGCGGTGATATTCCGGAAGGCCATTACGCCGAGGAGTCGATGAAAAAAACCGTCGTGCCGTTTCGCAATGGCATCATGCTTTCGATCGCCGCCGGCTTTGCCGAAAGCATTGGCGCGGATGCGGTGACGATTGCCGCGCATTCCGGAGATCATGCGATTTACCCCGATTGCCGCGAGCCCTTCATGCGCGCGAAGGGCGAGGCGATGGAGCAGGGGACTTACGCGGGGATCAAGCTGCTGCGGCCTTTCATTGATATGGACAAGGCGGCGATCGCGCGGCGCGGCGCCGAGCTGGGCGTGGATTTCGCCGAGACATGGTCCTGCTACAAGGGCGGGGAAATCCACTGCGGCGTTTGCGGGACTTGCGTCGAGCGCCGCGAGGCATTTCTTTTGGCCGGCTTGCAGGACCCGACGGTCTATGAGCAAACTCCCGAGTTGCCGCGGCTTTCCTGACCTTCCGCCCATCAGCTCACCACGCCATGCCTTACCGGATTTGCAAATCGCTCGAGATCGAGAACGGCCACATGCTTTCGAAGCATCCCGACAAGTGCCGCTTCCCGCACGGTCACTCGCGCAAGGTGGAGTTTGTGATCGAGGCCGACGAACTCGATGCCAACGAAATGGTCTGCGATTTCAAAATCATCCGCGAGACGATCGGCGATTGGCTCGACTCGCTCGATCACGCGCTTTGCATGAACACGGCGGATCCTGCTTACGATGATTTCAAGTCGCGCTACGGCGAAAGGGTCATCGGATTTGAAAACCAGGACCCGACCACCGAGCTGATGGCGCGCGCGATTTTTGATCACACCCGCAAGGCGCTCGAGGCCTACTCGAAACAATCCGCCACCCGCTATCACCTCCGCTCCGATGTGCGCCTCGTGAAGGTGCGCCTGTGGGAAACCTCCTCATCGTGGGCGGAATACGAGGCACCTGTTTTTAAATAAATTTCCCCATGCTTCCCGACATCCAAGCCACCAAGGACACCCGCGGCATCGACATCGATCAGGTCGGCGTCTCGGATCTGCGTTACCCGATCCAGGTGACTGATCGCCACGGCAAGCCCTTTCCCACCGTCGCGACGATTTCGATGTCGGTGCACCTGCCGCACCATTTCAAAGGCACTCACATGAGCCGCTTCATCGAGGTGCTCAGCAAGCACGAGGGCGAAGTGACCTCACGCACGCTGCCTGACATCCTCCACGATCTGCGCGAGCGCCTGCATGCCGAAGAGGCACACATCGAGGTTGCCTTCACTTATTTCGTCACGAAAAAAGCTCCGGTCTCCGGTGCCGAGGCCAAGGTCGGCTGCGACTGCGTGCTGATCGGTAAATCCAATTCCGGTTCTGATGACCTTTCGCTGCGCGTCACCGTGCCCGTCACCACGCTCTGCCCGTGCAGCAAGGAGATCAGCGACTACGGTGCCCACAACCAACGCGGAAATGTGACCGTCGAGGTGCGCCCGAAACGCAAGGGCAGCAGCTGCGAGCTCATTCTGATCGAAGACCTCGTCGATATCGCTGAAAAATCCGGTTCGGCGCCGGTCTATGCATTGCTCAAACGCACCGACGAGCGGCATGTGACCATGCAGGCCTACGACAATCCGGTGTTCGTCGAAGATGTCGTGAGAAATGCCGCCGCGCTGCTGCGCGCCGATGCAAGAATCGACTCGTTCACCGTCAGAGCCGTGAACCAGGAAAGCATTCACGATCACAACGCGTTCGCTGTCATTTCAGGCAGGGCGGTCGATTAAGTGAGCGGTGCCTGTGTAGCGATTTTGTCACGCAAAGGCGGTGGCTGGTGCCCATCGCCATCCTAAGATTCTCTCATGAGCGAATTACGTGTCAAAGCGTCGGTGCCAATGCCCCTTGATATTGTGCCGCGTTTTGTTGCATCTCGAAGAGAGCAAAGAAATTTTCAACTTCAGTCTCTCGGACATTCTCCTAACGAAGAAACCACATCCGAACTTTCGTCATTCCACATGCGGATGATCCAATTCGGAGTGGATTCCTCAACGCCAATTCTTCTCACCGAAGATTCCGCATCCGCTAAGCATTTCAAACGCAGTGGCAAACATAGCTTTGCCATCAAACCAATTGAGGGGGTGCGCATGATTGCTGCTATGGATGTTGATCCATTCGATGAGCCTTTGCCGTAGGGTGGTCATCCATTTCCCATGGGGCAGATGCGATTTCTTTCGCCTGCATCCAAAATCCCTTCATTTTCCGATCTTGAAAATTTGTGGCATGCGCGCAGGTTTCCTGTTGCAAGACATTGACCTCACAAAACTCCGATCAACCTGACATCATCCCTCTCGAGGCTCTGCTGAATGCCTATGCCAACGGGGTTTTTCCCATGGCGGAAGAGGGTGAAATTTTGTGGTTTTCGCCGGAGCGCCGTGGGCTGATACCGCTTGATTCACGCTTTCGCATTCCGCACGGCTTGCGACGCACCTTGAAGCGTGGAATTTATGAGGTGCGATGGAACACCGCCTTTCGCGAAGTGATGCTCGCCTGTGCCGAGCGGAAGGAAACATGGATCGACGAAGTGATCCTCGAGAGCTACTGCGCGCTGCACGAAGAGGGCTTTGCGCATTCCGTCGAGTGCTGGGACGCGGATGGTTTGCAGGGTGGGCTTTATGGCGTCGCCTTGGACGGCGTGTTTTTTGGCGAAAGTATGTTTCATCGCAAAACCGATGCCTCGAAGGTTGCGCTGGTTGCCTTGGTCGAAACCTTGCGCGAGAAAAATTTTCATTTCCTCGATACCCAGTGGATGACCGATCACCTCCGCCAATTCGGCGGCTACGAGCTGCCGCGATGCGAATATCTCACCCAACTCCAAGCAGCCCTTGAGGCGGCCGGATCTACGAACGATTAAAATCCCCAAAAATTACGCTTCCCGCCCAAGCCCCTACGGTGGTATCACTTCCCCGCAATTTTCGCCGGCTTAGCTCAGTTGGTAGAGCAGCTGATTTGTAATCAGCAGGTCGTCGGTTCGAGTCCGACAGCCGGCTCCAGCATCGCTGGAGCCAATAGGCTGGGAGGACGAGAACCGAAGGTTCGAAAGCGGCGGGAGCTTAGCGACCAATTCATTTGCGCGAGCGAAGCGAGC
>JBIKIK010000214.1:0-2915 GCA_044361655.1 Luteolibacter sp.
GTTTCACACACCGTTGGCTGGCACGGCATTCGTGTTGGCGGGCATCGGCGTGATCGCGATTCCCTTGCATCGGCTCACCTCGGCGACGAAGGCGCAAGCGCCTGCAGCGACACAAGCGCCGGTGGTGCCCGACGATGAAACTTTGCCGGCAGTTTTGCGTTTGCGTTTGTTGGATGCGGCCAAGCGCGTGGTGATCAGCGACGCGAGTGGAGCGGTGCTGTGGGATCTCGCCGATGCGGTGCCTAGCGAAACAGAGCACGATGTGGGGATCAAGTTGAGCGGCCATGAGCTCGAGCTCGGCCTGCGCGTGGAATTTGCCGATGGCGGAAATGAAAGCGCGGCATTTCTCACCGTGATGCCTGATGCGCACGAAGAGCAAACCGCTTATGCGATCGGCAGCGGTCGAGTTGAGGAAACCCTGCGCTACGAATGGCCCGCGCATTGAAATGAAACGATGACCCACCCCACCCACGAATCCTGCGATCATTGCGGTCACCATCACGAGTTGAGGGTGGAGGACCTGCAGGTGCGTTACCGCGAGGTCGAGGCCTTGAGTGGCGTGAACATGTCGACTTCCTGCGGCTCTTGCGTGGCATTGATCGGCCCGAATGGCGCGGGCAAAAGCACTTTGCTCAAAGCGATTGCCGGATTGCTGCCAGTTTCCGGCGGTCGCATTTTGTGGCGTGGCACCAAGGTCGCGAAGTGGAGCCGCGAAATCGCCTACCTTCCGCAGCGCGAAAATGTCGACTGGCATTTCCCGATCACCGTGCGCGGCGTGGTGCGCATGGGCCGCTACCCGCAGTCCGGTTGGTGGCGTCCGTTTTCAGTCGATGATGAAACTGCGATCCAACGCGCGATCGAGTGGATGGATCTCGCTGATCTCGGCGATCGTCAGATCAGCGCCTTGAGCGGTGGTCAGCAGCAACGAGTGTTCCTCGCGCGCGCGCTGGCGCAGGAGGCGCATGTGCTTTTGCTCGATGAGCCCTTCACTGGTCTCGACCGCACCTCAAAAAACGCCTTGGCCAAGACCTTGCGCAAACTCACCGAAGAAGGCCGGCTCGTGATTGCCTCGCATCATGATCTCGACACCGTGCGCGACATTTATGACGAAGTGCTTTTGCTCAATCGCAAGCCGCTCGCGTTCGGTCCAGTGGCGGAGGTTTTCACGGGCGAGCAAATTGAGAAAACCTTTGCGGCAGGTGTTGCCGGTGGAAAGGAGCACGCATGATCGACTGGCTGCTTGAACCTTTCCAACACCCCTTCAATCAACGCGCGGTGTTGGCGGCCTTGTTGATTGGCTTCACCAACGGCTATGCCAGCGCGTTTGTCGTGCTGCGCAAATCGGCGCTCAAGGTTGGCTCGCTTTCGCACGCCTTGCTGCCGGGCATCGCGGTGGCCATCGCCGTCGTTGGCTTGCACGATTGGAGCGCGTTTCTCGGCAGTTTGTTTGCCGCGTTGTTGATCGGCCTTGGTTCGCTTGCCGTGTCGCGCGGCTCGCGACTTGATCAGGACTCCGCGCTCGCGATCCTTTACACCGCGGCCTTCAGCGGCGGCATCATCTTGCTGCGTAGGATCGGCGTGACCCAGGAAATGGAGGACTGGCTCTTTGGCAACATCATGGGCCTGCGCGATGGTGACCTGTGGACGAACTTTTGGATTTCGATCACCGCGCTGGGAACGCTCACCGCATTGCATCGTCCGCTCTTGATGACGCTCTTTGACGCCGAGGTCGCTGCCACACTCGGCGTGCCGGTGCGGGCATTGAATTACTTGCTGATGGCAGTGCTGATCGTCGTATTGATTTCCTCGCTGCAAGCCGTCGGCTGCATGCTGGCGATCGGCTTGCTCGTCACGCCGGCCGCGACGGTTTATTTGCTCACTGATTCCACCAATGCCTTGTTCTGGGGTGGCGCGGTGCTAGGCGGCATCGCATCCGCGCTAGCGGTGCTGATCGGTTGGTGGATCAACATCGAGCAAGGCCCGGCCATCGTGCTGGTACTCGGACTTTTGTTTCTCGCCGCATTTCTCTTCAGCCCGAAATACGGGCTCATCGCGAAATCACGACATTCGCGCGCGGCTCTGCGATCACCCAACCAAATCACGAAATCATGACAAGCAAACCAACACGAATGCTGGCGCTTTCGGCGCTGCTCCTTGCCAACTCGCAAACCATCCAGGCGGCACCCGCCGACGACTGGGCAAAATTCAATGATTGGAACATCGGCAATCTGCTTTTCCCCAACCTGCATTTTCATGGTGCGGGCGGCTTCAGCACCGGCGATGCCGAAGAGCTTGCGTCCGGCGGTCACGACCCGAAGCGCGATCCGTTTTCCGTGCAAGCGCTCGAGCCGGGCCTTTCACTGCGCACGAAATACTTTGAGGCGTTTTCGAACTATCTTTTCTATCAGGACGCCACCGGCGATTGGGATGGTGAGCTGGAGGAAGCATTTGGAAAAATCACCAACATCCCCGGCGGATTTGAAATCAAGGGCGGTCGTTATCTCACGCATTTCGGCGCGCTCAACGACAAGCACATCCATGCATGGGACTTTGTCGATGCCGAGATCGCCAACACCCGCATGCTCGGTGAGGATGGGCTTCTGCTCGAAGGCGCGGAGCTCTCATGGACGCTGCCGCTCGGGCTCGACCCCGAGTGGGTGTCGGTCGCTTCGCTCGGATATGGCAATGCACCGGCGCACGATCATGAGGAAGAGCACGAACACGAAGGCGAAGAAATCCCGCACGAGGCCGATGGTGCGTTTGTGGCCGACGATGTCGTCACCGCGCGTTTGATGGCAAGAAACCGGATCAATGATTTCCACTCCGTCACAGCAGGCACTTCATGGGCGGGCGGAACGAATGGATTTGGTCGCGACACGAATGTGTTCGGCGTCGATGTCGAATACCAATGGCGT
>JBIKIK010000215.1:0-2888 GCA_044361655.1 Luteolibacter sp.
AACCGCTCAACCTCGACGAGGTGGAAATGCTCCTCAAGCGCGCGCTCCGCAGCCGCAACCTCGAGACGGAAAACAAACAGCTCACCCAGCAAGTCGCGAAGTCCCACAAGCTCGACCGACTCATCGGCAAATCGCTCGAGATTCAAAAAGTCTCCGAGCTCATCCAGCAAGTTTCGCCCACCCGGGCCACCGTGCTCATCGAAGGCGAGTCCGGCACCGGCAAGGAAGTTGTCGCCCACCTGATTCACCACCTCTCCGGTCGCCCGGCCTCGAAGATGGTCACGGTCCACTGCGCCGCCCTCTCGCCGCAACTCCTCGAAAGCGAGCTCTTTGGCCACGAAAAAGGTGCCTTCACCGGCGCCGCCCAACGCCGCATCGGCCGCTTCGAGCAAGCCGACGGCGGCACGATCTTCCTCGACGAAATCGGCGAGATCGACGCCGCCACCCAGATTAAGCTGCTGCGCATCCTCTCCGAACGCAGCCTCGAACGCGTCGGCTCAAACACGCCCGTGAAGGTCGATGTCCGCGTCATCGCCGCCACCAACCGCAATCTGCGCGAGATGGTCGACGCCGGCACCTTCCGCGAGGACCTCTACTTCCGCCTCAATGTGGTAAAAATCGAGATGCCTCCCCTGCGCCGCCGCCGTGAGGACATCATCCTGCTGGCCAATAGCTTTCTCGCCGAGTTTGCCAAGGAAAACCAACGCTCGCTCAAGCCGCTCACCGACGAGGCGCTCAAGCTCCTTCTCGCCTACCCGTGGCCGGGAAATGTCCGCGAGCTGCGCACCGCCATCGAGCACGGCGTCGTAATGAGCAACGACCCGCAAATCGACACCCGCCACCTGCCGGGCTTCCTCCTCGACCCGGCCGCGCCCGCCAAGCCCGCCGCATCTTCCAAAAACTCCCTTGATGATCCGGCCGAATTGAATTTGCATGTGCTCGAAACCAATGCCATCCGAGCCGCTCTCGCCGCCTCCGCCGGCAACCGGACGCACGCTGCGGAACTTCTCGGCCTCAGCCGCAGAACCCTCCAACGGAAATTGAAGGAACTCGGCATCTAACCCACCCGCTCACGCCACCCTAACATGTCTCTCGACCCCCGACACTTCATCGCCGGCGCACTCATTCGGCGCAGTTTGTTTTTCATCGTCCTGATCATCCTCACGCTCGGCAACCTCTTCACGCTCTTCCGCGGCCTCAACTCGCCGCAAGCGATGGACCAGGCGCAGATCGCTCGCGAAATCGCCCGTGGCAATGGCTTCGCCACCAAGATGATCCGGCCCGTCGCCTACTATCAGGCCGAGAAAACCGCCCGCCGCACCGTCCCGCTCCAAGGCTTCCAAGACACCTACCACTCGCCACTCAACCCGCTGCTCAACGCCGCCGTACTCAAGCTCATCGGCGCCGACAAACCGAACTCATGGCAAATGAGCGATAATGAAATGGTCTATCCGCTCGACCGCGTGATCGCCTCAGTTTGCACGCTCTTCTTCCTCATCGCCATCGGCGTGAACTACCTGCTCATCAGCCGCATCTTCGACCCCAAGATTGCGGGCGTCTGCGCCATCCTGATGCTGTTCTGCGAGGTATTTTGGAACTACTCGCTCAGCGGATTGCCGCAAATGCTCATGCTGCTGCTGTTTTCCTGCGGCCTGTATTTTGCCTACCGCGCCACCGAGGCCTCAACTGAGGGCCGCATCGCCATGACTCCTGCCATCGTCGCCGGCATCTTCTTCACCCTGCTGGCTCTCACCCACTGGATGACGGTGTGGATCTCGCTTGGCTACATCCTCTACGCCGCCATCGCCTTCCGCCCGCGCGGCATCGTCGGCATTTCCATCCTCGGCCTTCTGTTGGTCGCCGGCATCGGGCCGATGATCCGCAACATCGACATCACCGGCTCACCTTTCGGCACCGCCTTCCTCACGCTTTACAACGGCCTCGGCAATGGCACCGAGACGACCGTCATGCGCAACTCCGACCTTGAGGCCGAGCCGCTCGTGCTCGACGGCCTCATCGCCAAGGTCCTGCGCACCACCCTCACGCAGGCCACCGACATCGTGCCACTGCTCGCCGGCATCGTCGTCGCCCCGCTGTTTTTTCTCGCGCTGCTCCACCCCTTCAAACGCAAATCCATCGCCGACTTCCGCTGGGCGATTTTGTTGATGTGGATATCGGCAGCATTCGGCCTCGCCTTCTTTGGCATCAGCACGCGGCCGCTTGATCCGAACCAACTCCACCTGCTCTTCGCGCCGATCATGACGGCCTACGGGCTGGCCTTCATCTCGATCCTCTGGACGCGCCTTGATTTCGTGGGCTCGACGCCGATGCTGCAAAATGTCCACCACTTCATCATCGTCGGCATTTGCGCCCTGCCACTCGTGCTTGCACTGCCTTCGAAGGTGCGCACCGGCATGCACCTCAGCAACCGCGGCGGCGTACCCCACTGGCCGCCCTACTACGCACCCGCCCTCAACAACGAGAGCGGCGTGAAAGGCTTCACCACGCCGAAGCAAGTGGTGTTCTCGGATCAACCCTGGGCCGTCGCATGGTACGCCGATCGCATCAGCATCTGGCTACCACCAAGCCGCGAAGGATTCCAAAAACTCGAGACGGTCGCCAGCGACCTACAAACGCCGGTGGCCGGGATTCTTATTTCGCCCTCGTCGCACGGCTCGGGCCCGGTTTCCGATGTGGCAAACCTTTACAAGGACTTCACCTCGCTGGTGCTCGATGGCCGCGTGATCATGGCCACCTACCCACCCGGCATCCCGATCAACGACAAAAACACCCGCATCCAGGACATCACGCGGCGCTACCCATACCGCCAGCCGCTCGTCGGCATGGACATGGTTTACTACAGCGAAAAGGCCACCCAATCGGACGCC
>JBIKIK010000216.1:0-2884 GCA_044361655.1 Luteolibacter sp.
CTCTCGAGGCCGTGTTGTCATCCGGCGAAACAGGGATCTTTTTTGAATCGCCGCACCGCCTAGTTTCGACGCTGGAAATTCTCGCCGAGATTGATCCCGCCGCCCGCGTGTGCGTCGCGCGCGAACTAAGCAAAAAATTCGAAACCTATCACCGTGGCAACGCAGCCGAGTTGCTCGCGCATTTCCAAGCTCACCTGCCCAAAGGCGAAATCGTGCTTTTGGTGCATGGGGGTTGAGGAGTTATTGGTGATTGGTAATTCGTTATTGGGGCGGAAGAAGAACCGCTTCTTCACAGGCAGGGACCTTTGTCCCCAAAGATCCGCAGGGGCGAAGACCGGGTGCTCTTGTGGCTTGATATTTGTATATTTCTGACATATTCATGTTTTTTAACATGATCAATTGGTCCGAGATCACAGGGCTCCAGTGGGATACGGCCAATCTTACCAAAAACAGCGACAAGCATGGGATCGGTTGCCCTGAGGCCGAATCCGTATTTCTCGCCACCGATCTCCGAGTTCTTGAAGACAAACTTCATTCTTCATCCAAAGAATTGCGTTGGCATGCATTTGGCGCCTCCAGCCATGCCCGCCCGCTCAGCATCACATTCACCATCCGCGCGCATCATATTCGCATCATCTCGGCGCGTCCCATGAATGCCCGCGAAAGAAAATCCTATGGCTACCCGAAAAACTAAAACTCCACAGGTTCCGCGCGAAGCGGCCAACAGCACTGCTCATCTCGATCTCACAAAAGCGGTCAGCGCCTCGTTTCCTCAACTCAAACTCTCGACGGAAACCATCTCGCTGCGGATGCCCGCTGCCTTGCTCGATACGATCCGCATCGAGGCCAACCGCCGCGATGTGCCGTATCAGTCTTTGATCAAAATGACCCTAGCGGAGCAGTTTCGCTGCTAGGGGTTTATTTTTGGCGTGAAGGCCGTTGGAAGAGCCGGTGGCCAGAAACCTCGTCTCACCAAAGGGTGGTGACCGTGCCCGAGTTGGTGATGGAACGGTCTCGGGTGAGCAAGGGGATGGGATGAACTTTCACAAGCTAGGCTTCCACTCGTTTTCCGGCAAGGTGGGTTCGTCGAGCTGGTCGTCCGCAAAGCGGATTCCATCTTTGAGAATGTAGTCGCGACCTTCCGCCGCACACCACAAGCGATAGACATTACAGACATTCGGGCGAATGCCGGTCACGGGTATTTTGAGAAAGCCCTGCCTCTTGGCCGCCTCGAAAAGAAGCCTTTCTTTCTGCGTAAGGCGATGCCCGATCCGACGACTTCCGATTTTCGAACGCGTCGGCTGGCCATGGCTCAGCCGCTCCACATCGTCCTTGTCCGGTCTTGGCATCTTTTGGAACTAAATTCATCCCTCGATTCGATCCGCATAACGATCGAAGCGATTCGAGAGGATGAGAAACGTAGGTGCCCAGAGCCCCACGAAAATTCCGAACCGCTCCGCATGCGCCATGGACTCCTCTGTGCTGCCACCAGTGAGGAACCATATCGCGATCGATCCAATGATCGACGCAAAGCCAAGGACGAAACAAAGGTTACTGAGTTGTTTAAGGGTTTTAGGATTCATGTTCTCTGATAATGCATCTAACAAATGTCTTAGCAAGTTATAAATTAGAAGGGATTCGATGAGTACAAGCATGGGCGCATAGCTAAGCCGCCCCAAGCATCGTCCTCTTTTCTCCGCCTTTGGTCCAGCCAAGGGCTCCAAAAGCAAATTTCTATCAGCCAGCAAAACTAGATTCGCAATCTACGAAAAACTCTGCGCGTCCATGTCGAAGACGACGGTGACATCTTCGGGCAGTGAGGTCTTGGCGAGCACGGCTTGGACATGGCGGGTGAGCGGCCTTGCCTGACACGATCGCAGGGTGATTTGAAATCGGTACTGACCGTGGGCGCGCACCAGCGGTGATGGCAGGACTTCGCCGAGCGTGATGCCTGACGGCAGGTCTTCCTTGAGACGCAGGTGCAAGGTTTGCAGCGTGAACTCTGCGCGGCGTTCGTGATTCGATCTCGCCGTGAGCACCGCGCAATGGCCGAAGGGCGGGAATCCGAACTGCCGGCGGAATTCCATTTCCTGTTCGGAAAATCCATCGAAGTCGTGACGCCGCGCAAATTGGATCGATGGCGAGTGCGGTGTGAAGGTTTGCACGATCACTTCGCCTTCGAGGTCGCCGCGCCCGGCGCGCCCGGCGACTTGCGTGATGAGCTGAAAGGTTCGCTCGCCCGCGCGGAAGTCGGGAATGTGCAGGCCGAGGTCGGCGTTGAGAATGCCAACGAGCGTGACATTCGGGAAATGCAGGCCTTTGGCGATCATCTGCGTGCCGATGAGCACATCGATCTTGTGCGACTTGAAGGCATTGAGCGTGTCGCGCAGCGCGTGTTTGCGGCGCATCGCGTCGGCATCGATGCGTGCGATTTTTGCCGAAGGTAAAACTTTGGCAAGCACCTCCTCGACCTTCTGCGTGCCGTAGCCTTGCAGGATGATCGCCGGGTCTTTGCACTCCGGGCATTTGCGCGGGACGATCGCCTGATGGCCGCACACATGGCACACGAGGCGCTCGTCGCTGCGGTGATAGGTGAGCGCGACCGCGCAGTGCGGGCATTGGCAGACGTGGCCGCATTGTGGGCATTGCAAGGAACGCGCGAAGCCGCGGCGGTTGAGAAACAAAATCGATTGCTCGCCTTTTTCCAATCGCTGCTCGAGCGCACTGCGCAGTTTGTCCGAAAGCATCGCGGGCCCACCCTTGCGCTTGGCGGCCTCGAGCCGCATGTCGACGACGCGCACCATCGGCATGGATTGTCCATCAGCGCGTTGATCAAGCCGCACGACCTGATATTTTTTCAACTGCGTGTTGTGCCACGATTCGA
>JBIKIK010000217.1:0-2877 GCA_044361655.1 Luteolibacter sp.
GATTGGCAAGGCATCCTCGCCGCAGTCAAAGGCACCGTGGGTGTGAACCTGTCCGCCACAGCTCTGCGTGATGCCATTTTCTCCTACTTCCGCCTAACCGATTAGAATCTAGCCTAAGGCTCCGGGCGGCTTGGGCTGTCTTCGGCGAGGAAATCGAACGCAGGGCAGCAGATGCCAAGCTCATCTTGGAAACAGCCACGAAATACGATGTGCCTGTCGGGATGCTGTGGAAGCCAGCGTGACGAAAAACTCACAAAAACCACACTTTTACCCTTGCTCTCGCGGGGGGGGGCTAAAGTCGCGCCGCAATTTAAGGACTACCCCACTATGAAATCACCAAAGCTCCTCACCCTCGCGGCAACAGCTGCGCTCATCACAAGCGCCTCAGCATCGGTCACGATGGACTGGGTCACAGTCGGCAACGCAAACAATGCGGCGGACACCACCACCCGCGGCGCTGTTTCTTATGCCTATCAGATCGGCAAGTACGAGGTCACCAATGCTCAGTATGGCGCGTTCCTCAATGCTGCTGCCAAGACCGATAGCTACGGGCTCTACAATTCAAACATGGGGGACTACGGAATCACCCGCGGTGGCAGTAGTGGCAGCTACACCTACTCAGTGACCACTGCCTTGGCCAACCGCCCGGTGGTTTATGTTTCCTGGTTTGATGCGGCGCGCTTCTCGAACTGGATGATGAATGGCCAAGGCAATGGCAGCACCGAGACGGGTTCTTACACGCTAAATGGCGCAACCAGTGAGATCATCATCACCAAGAATGTGGGAGCTACAGTTTACATCCCCTCCGAAGACGAGTGGTACAAGGCGGCCTACTACAATGGAGCCAGCTCGACCTACTCGCTCTACCCGAACGGCCAGAACAGCATCACCACGGCGGATGCGAATTACAACAATCGTGATGGTTCCAGCACGGATGTCGGCAGCTACAGCAGCGATCCGAGCATGTACGGCACCTTCGACCAAGGCGGCAACGTCTGGGAATGGACTGACGGGGCGATCTCGGACGCATATCGCATCCTTCGCGGGAGCTCCTACCGCTCCACAGGCGCCGTAATCTTGTCCTCTACATACGACTCCAGTGAAATACCGGGGGAGCATCGAAACAACTACGGGTTCCGTCTCGCCAGTGTCGAGGGATTTACCAGTGCTGTTCCCGAACCAAGCTCGTTGGTCCTGACGATGCTCGCCAGCGGGGTGATGTTGATCCGCCGGAAACGCTAATATTCCCCCCAATCATTAATTCCTTCAAACGCAGGGGCGGGCTTTCGGGTCCGCCCTTTGCTTTGGGTTGCGTTGACACCAACGCATGGGAGTGAACCCCATCCTCTCCCAAAGCCGTGAATGGTTGATTCAGCCCGAAGCGCTTCGTTCAATGGCCATCGCGGCCCGAAGCTTCGACAGCGGAACCATCAATCTTGCCGCCAACAAACCCAGCAGTCCCCTGCTCACCATCGACAAGGGCATCGGTGTGATTGCCATTGAAGGGCCGCTTGTTCGCAAGCCGGATATCTTTGCCCGAGTCCTCATGGGGCGACTGACGCCCTGGAGATCGGCGATGCGATTCGAGAAGCCTCCGAGCGTGACGACATCAAGGCGGGGATGCCAGAACTGGCCTTTAGCGCGATCGCTGGCGCCGGCGGTGATGAACGGAAATTTCCAGCACCTGTGGCTATATCCGGTGGCGACCGTGCTGGGCGCGCTCTTGGCCGTGCCGCTTTGCAAGCTGGTGCGCGGGCGGGCGGACGCCTGAATTTTTCCGAAATCCGATTCCGTGCGCAACGGGCGCGGGTGGGTCGACATATGCAACCGACTCCGACACGGGTCGACACCCGGGCAAAGCTCTGCTTTATTTCTCCGGCTTCCCGATTTAACACCCACCGAATTTTTATCCATCATGTCCACTGAATCCTGCTGCGGCGGCAACAAGCTGGCCCTCGTTTTCGCATCAATGCTTTTGCGGCTTTGGCTTGCGATGCGGGCGATCCAGACCGGCATCGAAAAGTATGCGGGCTCGAAGGCTTCGCAGGAGGCTGTAAACATCGACGGCGCGGCCAACAGCTACGGGCTCACCGCGTCGGCATCGGTCAAGCAATACGCTCTCGAAAACTACCACGGCGTGCCACAGGCGCTGATGGAGAAATTTAAGGCTGAGCCGCTGATGAGTGAGGCCATGCTGCGCTTGTACGACCGCGTGCTTGGCCCGGCGCTGATCGTGCTCGGCGTGACGATCTTGTTGGGCATTGCGAGTCGCGCGTCACTATTTCTGCTGGGCTTGCTTTATATCAGTCTCACTTGGGGGCTCATCCTCATCAAGCAGGACGAGGGAGTCGCATGGCTTGGTGTGCACATGATCATGGTGGTAATGGCGCTCGTATTGGCCGAGCACAACCGCTTCACGCTCCTCAAGAAATGGTAAGCGCATGAAAATGGAAACCAGCGTGATCAGTCGCCGTGATTTCATCGGCAAGGCAGCGGGCGGCATCGCTGCCGGCCTGGTGCTTGGCGCGCCGAATATCTTGCGTGCGGCGCAAGGTGAGGCAGCGGACAAGTTGCATGTCGCGCTTGTTGGTTTTGGCAAGCAGGGCAAGGTTTTGTTCGACGCGATGTCGAACATCCCGGGGCTGCATTTTCAAGCGGTCTGCGACATTTGGGACTACAACCTCAAGGGTGGCATCGCCAAGGTGCGTGCCTTGCAGGGACACACGCCGAAGGGCTATACCGACATCGACGAGATGCTCGCGACGGAAAAAGGTCTCGATGCGGCGATCGTGGCGACGCCGGATTTTTGGCATTCGCCGCACACGGTGAAGTGCCTTGAGGTAGGCCTGCATGTGTACTGCGAGAAGATGATGTCCA
>JBIKIK010000218.1:0-2874 GCA_044361655.1 Luteolibacter sp.
CCGCCTGATGCGCGATAAGCTTGTGCGCGATCGCAAGAATCGTTTCCTGACGCAGTGAAATCGATCGGATCAAACTGCGGCCGTCGCGGATCTGATCGCGCAGAAACTGACGCGCCTTGGCATTGACCCCATCTTTCCCAAGCATGTCCTTGTAAAAATCGTTGATGCGGAGATCGGGCAAATTTTCACCGGTGAGCCGGGCCGAAAGACTTCCATCCTCGTCGCGTTCGATGATCACATCGGGCTGGATGTAGGGATTCCCCGATGGGTTGAAGTCACCGCCGGGATTCGGCGTGAGCCGGCCAATGCGCGAGGCTGCCTCGGAGATGCGTTCGATGCTGGTGCCAAGGGCCTTGGCAATCTGCGGATGACGCTTGCGCGCAAGGTCTTCCAAGTGATCACGCACCACCTTGTATTCGATGGTTTCCGTCCCACCCTTTCGCTCCAACTGCAGCAAGAGCGACTCGGTGATGTTCGCCGCGCCAACGCCCGCAGGATCGAACGACTGCACCAAGCGCAATGCCGCCTTCAGATAGGCGGGCTTGATCCCAAGCCTGATGCCCAGATCCTTGGCGGGCAGATCGAGAAATCCACGCTCATCGAGATTGCCAAGAATCGCCTGACCCGCCTCGCGCACCTTGGGATCAACCATCGAAAGATCGAGTTGCTGCTGTAAATGCTGCTGCAAGGTCATCGGCGCGACGATCGATTCGTACAAATGCTGACGCCGCTCCTCATCCTCACCCGTCCACTGCGCCACCCGACCCTCAAGGATCCGGCTGTCACGCCAGTCATCGTCGGTCTCGTTGAGATACTCCAACGAATCCGCCTCATCATTCTCAGGCCCCTCGGCATCGAGCGAAATCGACTCGGTCGCATCCTCGAGCACCGGATTGGTCTCAAGCGCCTGCGTGATGATCTGCGTGAGCTCCAGCGTGCTGGCCTGCAAAATCTCTAGGCTCTTGCGCATCTGCGGCGCGAGCGTCTGGCTCTGCGAGAGCGACTGATGGAGGGAGACTTCCGACATGGCCGACGGCTTTTCGCCACCGCCATGGTGCGCAGAATGAAATCAGATATGAAGCAAAATTCGTGCCAAAAGTTAAAAAAGAAAGAGCCTGCAAAATTGCTGTGTTTTTCCCGTCAATCAAGCCCGCTGGCTCAGGATTTTTTGGGCATGGCGATCAGGAAGCGCGTTTCCTGCCCAGGGGTCGAGGTCACCTGAATCGTGGCGCCGTGAGCTTCGATCGCGCGTTTGACGATCGAGAGTCCGAGGCCGGTGCCCTTGATCTCGCGCTGCGAATGGTGTTTCTCGACGCGATAGAAGCGGCGGAAAATGTGGGGCAGGTCATCGCTCGGGATGCCGATGCCATTGTCGCTCACCCACACGCGGTAGGTGTCGGCAGTTTCCTCGCAGCCGACTTCGACGCGCAGACCCGGATGAGGGTTTTGCTTGAGCGCGTTTTCGATGAGGTTGAAGAACACTTGGGTCCAGTAAAAGCGGTCGCCGTGAATGAGCGGACCTTTGACCGGCAACAGGTTTTGCACATCGGCGCCTTGGTTGCGGATCACCGATTCGAGGCGTTCGAGCACATCGTTCACACAGGAACCAACGAAGAACGGCTCGAGCTTGAGCGTCGATGCCTCGCCGGATTCGAGCCGTGAAATGACGAGCATGTCCTCGACGATGCGCGAGATGCGGTCGGCGTGCTTGCGCATGATGCCGAGGTAGTGGCGCGCGATGTCGCGGTCGCTGACCATGTCGTCCTCGATCAGGTTTTCGAGGTAGCCGTTGATGATGGCGAGCGGCGTGCGGAGTTCGTGCGATGCGTTGGCGACGAAGTCTTTGCGGATTTGTTCAGTCTGATGCTCGGCGGTGAGGTCGCGGATGATCACGCGGGTGGTCGAGCCGCCGCGCAGGGTGTTGGGAAGGCGGGCTGCATCCACGCGCCAGGCATTGATGCCGCGGTTTTCCGAGTCGCCGAGCGGCGAGCTTTGTTGCGGAAGAACAAGTTCCGAGCGCACCGGTTCGCCGGTGTGGATGCAGGGCAGGATCGAATCGATGAGTCGCGGATCGGGAAACGCCTCGCGGATGTGGCGGCCGTTGAGTTCGCGGTTGCCGAAAAGTTGGTGGGCAGCGGAATTTGCAAATCGGATCACGCCTTCGGAATTCACCAGAATGAAAGCATCGCCAAGTGCGTCGAGCAGCAGATTGCGCTCATCGCGCGCCTGCTCGGTTTCACCTTGGCAGAGCCGGGTGAGTTCTAAGACTTGGGATTTCATTTTCTTGGCGAAGCGTGCGTGGCGAACTTTGGATGAGACAAGCGCCACCAGCAAAATCAAGGCGGCAAGTGTGGCGGTGATGGCGAACGCGGTCATTCTTCGGGCTGGGCGATGCTGTAGCCTATGCCGCGAATCGTGTGAACCCAAGCCCCATAAGTGCCAAGTTTCTGGCGCAACCTTTTCATGTGGGTATCAAGCGTGCGACTGTAGGCCGCATCGCTGTAGCCCCACACCGTACGCAAGAGGGCATTGCGCTCCTGCGGTTTTCCGGCGCGCTCGGCCAGGAAAAGCATGAGCTTGAATTCGGTGGAGGTCAGCTCGACCGGTTCATTACAGAGGTAAAATTTCAGCGAGTTTTTATCAAAGCGGAAAGGCCCGTGCTCGAAATCGACCGAACCGGGAGCAGGGTCGGCGCGCTTGAGGATGGCCTGCACGCGGAGCATCAGCTCCTTCGGGCTGAACGGCTTGGTGAGGTAGTCGTCGGCACCGGCCTCAAGCCCGTGAATGCGATCCTCGGTCTGGGCGCGCGCGGTGAGAATGATCACCGGAATTTCCGCACAGCGAGGGTCGCGGCGGATTTCCCGAAACACCGAA